>JAXHVL010000188.1:0-31287 GCA_034189225.1 Thermodesulfobacteriota bacterium | reverse complement strand
CTTGTGTTCGCCCGATCAGAGGGCGAACACAAGGTTCGCCCCTACAGACCATTCCTCGAGACTAATATAGACACGCCGCATCTTGAACTTTTTACTTTGCCGTCCCAAAGTGACTTTTTACGAGACCATCACACTATCAAGCTTATATGGTCATACACGGCTTATTTTACCGTGAAGGCGTAAAGGCAGCATAGAATCAGAGCACCTCTGCGCCTCCGCGGTGAAGCATATTTTTACAGGCGGACACCGGCCGGCGCCACTAAGGCGGCGATGCCGGCGAACGCATCCTTTATAGCAGAAATTTCAAAATCCGCAACCGTTCTCATGTCCATAATAAACCAGTCATCCTCAATCCTGCCGATGACGGGCGGCCGGTTTGCACGAAGAGCCTGTTCCAGGCGGTTGACGGATATCCCGACCATTCGAACACACACGCAGCTGCTGGCAATTTCCAGAAAGGGCATGGAGCCGCCGCCGGGACGCGACGGCAGGGGCCGTATTGCGACATCCGCCATGGCGGTGCCGAGCGACTTGAGTTCATCCTGCATGGTTTTGGCCCGTTGTTCAACCTCGGCCAGGGGTGCGGTGATCATTTTCAGAGTGGGGATCGTTCTGACAGCCGCTTCCTCGTCCCGGTACGCCCGCAGGGTCATCTCCAGGGCCGTCAGGGTGAGTTTGTCGATCCGCAGTGCCCGGGTCAGGGGGTTTTTCCGGATCAGCCGGATGATCTCTTTTTTCCCCAGGATAATGCCCGCTTGGGGGCCGCCCAGCAGCTTGTCGCCGCTGAAAGTCACGATATCGGCGCCGGTAGCCACAGCATCGGCGACCGTGGGCTCTGCCACAAGACCGTACTTTTGAAAATCAATCAGGGTGCCGCTGCCCAGATCGTTCATTACAGGGATGTTGTATTTCCGGCCCAGGGCCACCAGTTCGTCCAGGGGGACTTCTGCGGTAAACCCGACAATGCCGTAGTTGCTGGTATGAACCTTCAGGAGCAGTGCGGTATATTCGGTGATGGCGGCTTCGTAATCACTGACATGGGTACGGTTGGTGGTGCCGGTTTCAATCAGGATGCCGCCGCTTTTTTTCATGACATCCGGAATCCGGAACGAACCTCCGATTTCAATAAGCTCACCCCGGGAAACCACAACTTCCCGGCCTGAAGACATCGCATCAAGCGCAAGTAGCACGGCGCCGGCATTGTTGTTAACCACCATGGCGGCCTCCGCGCCGGTAAGTTCGCACAGAAGCCCCTCTACGGCGGCATACCGGATGCCCCGCCGGCCGGTGGCAAGATCGAACTCCAGGTTGGAATAGCCGCCGGCCACTGTCTGCAAATGCGCCATGGCATCCTTTGACAGAATTGAACGGCCCAGGTTGGTGTGCACCACGATACCGGTGGCGTTTACCAGGGTATCCAGGTTCGGCTGCATGGCCTGTCGGGCGAGCGCCGCGGCGCTTTCAGCGATACTCTCCACTTCTATGGCCGTCGTATCGCCCCCGGCCTTCACCGTCTCCCTGACACCGGCAATGGCGTTCCGCGCCGACGCCACCAGCACGGTGCGGGGGATCTGGCGACATGAAACGTTCTCCTTCAACTGGGCCAGCACGGTGTCCACGCCCGGCAATTGCCGCAATTGTTCCTGTATTGAGTCAACCATCGGTATGAAAGTGAGGTTTGGCTGTTCATATTTATGCTATCAACTCATCCCGTGTTCATGCCGGCTCCATTTTCTGTTCCGGCAGGCCATTCTTGTTGTCCATCGGGATCTGGTCGATGATATCATAAAATTTTGAAAAGGAAAGGCCAATGACGGAAAGCCGTTTTTTGAAATTGGCGATGCTGATAATCTCCTGCTCCATACCCGCCTGAAACCGGGACATCAGCAGTTCCGCCAGGTAAACGGTGTGGACCAGTTCAGGATTGGCCTTGGCTTTTTCCGGGGAGTGGTGGTGGGCGATGACTTCGAAAAGGGAGCCGGGCAGACGCCATTTTTTGGCCAGCATGGCGCCGGCCCGGGTATGATCGGTGCCGAGCAGATCGGCCTCCGCGGCCAGCATGCCGATTTCGTTCTTTTGCATGCGGTAGAAAAGCGGGTTGCCCGCAGCGAGAAACTGGTCCAGGACCACCATTCCGATATCGTGTAGCAGCCCCGCCGTATAAGCGGAAGCCGGTGGTACCCGGCCGGTCATGCCGGCGATTTTTTCGGCCATGATGGCGGTGCCCAGGGCGTGATGGTACAGCCCGCCCTTGCAAAGGGCGTAACCGCCGATTCGGGTACTTTTGAAATATCCGTTGATACAGGTATTCATCACCATCTTGGCCAGCATGTTCCGGCCCATGATTACCAGGCAGTGGTCGATGGAGTCGATCTTTTCCCTGCCGGCCAGAGCCACGGAATTACAGAGCTTGATGACCTTGGCCGTGATGACCTGGTCTTTTTTGACCTCGGCGGTCAGGTCGTCAATATCATAATCATCCTCATTGAGAAGCCGGAGCACCTTCAACGCGATCTGCGGAATGGGCCGGGTCTTGCTGATGGATCGGTCGATGTCGTCTTTTGTGGGACGGGTGGTTTCTGCCGGGGCTTCATCCCCCAGCCAGCCGCCAGCGGGCTTGATCTCGACCGCTCCGGTTTTCATGTACAGATCGAGAATGCAGGTAAAAACCCCCCCGGTTTCGCTCTGTGCAATGGGAATCCCCTCTTTTTCGAGCAGTTCAAACACGAGGTCGGAGGTGCGGCCCCCGATATTGAGCTCCATGTCGTGATGGGTGACGGGCACCACCAGGGCGCCGCCGGCCACGTGCGCCTGCATGTTTTCACGGGTGGCCCCCTTCTCCATGAGCTTACCTATAAACATGGGCAGACCCGTGGCGGCGTATTTTTCCGGACAAGCGTAAATATCGCTTTCCGGCGGCTCTGGCAGCAGCAGGTGCAGCAGACCGCCGACACCGGCCACTTTATCGTAAATCGACACGCCCACGCAGGTTCCCAGGTAAGCCTGAAGCGTCAACGGCTGTGAAACCTCAATCCGGTAAGAACCGGATGGTACATGATGAACATAGGATTTGGTCATTTATGGCAGATCCCGTTATTCTTTCTCAGCGGCTGTGTGCAATATGAGAAAACTCTGTGGAAGGGATGAACTTTCAATATGTTGTACGATAATTTAGTATAGTGTCCGTCCAGAAATTAGATATTTTGGTCGAGTTCAAGGAAGGCGAAAATTTTAACCGGAGGAATACTTTGAGTATTTTGAGGATTAAAATTTGAGCCTGACGCAGAAATCGGGCAAAATAGCAATTTATGGATGGGCACTAATATAGCATGTCCCGTCGCCAAACACCACCATTTTTTAATTTCTGCTGGCCGGAAAACGTTGCAGCTTTTTTATCAATCAGCGTTATAATATCTTGCTTTCAAAAAAAAGAGATGATAGGCTATCGACTTATTTTATTCTCGTTGTAATGGGTTGTAATGGTTGCAATGTCTCCCGGACGGACATGCGGTTTTTGACGGGGCGGGGTGAATGTGTTGGATGTGCTTGTAAAAAATTTCTTGCAGGCGGCAAAGCCGTCTTTTATAAAAACGCGTTTTTAATGAAAAGCTAAATAAGGAGGAATTATGGCTTACGATGCAGTAAAAATGGAAGACTGGCAGATTTCCGAAGAAGCGGAGAAAAACATGCCGATGCCCGACGAGTGGGTTGGCAAACTCGGCCTTGAAAAAGAGGAGTTGCTGGCCATGGGTCGGCTGTCAAAGCTTGATTTTCTCAAGATCATGAACCGCCTTCAGGACAAGCCCGATGGAAAATACATCGAGGTTACCGCTATCACCCCGACCCCGCTGGGCGAAGGCAAAAGCACCACATCTGTCGGCCTCATGGAAGGCCTCGGCAAACGTGGCAAAAACGTGGGCGGCGCCCTTCGTCAGCCTTCGGGCGGCCCGACCATGAACGTCAAGGGAACCGCAGCGGGCGGCGGAAACGCCATCCTGATTCCCATGACCGAATTCTCCCTGGGGCTCACCGGTGATATTAACGATATCATGAACGCGCACAACCTGGCCATGGTCGCCATGACCTCCCGCATGCAGCATGAACGCAATTACACCGACGAGCAGCTGGAACGACTCTCCAAGATGCGGCGCCTGGACATGGACCCCACCCGCGTTGAAATGGGCTGGATTATCGACTTCTGCGCCCAGTCCCTGCGGAACATCGTGATCGGCCTCGGCGGCCGCCTCGACGGTTACACCATGCAGTCCAAATTCAACATCGCCGTCAGCTCAGAATGTATGGCCATTCTTTCCATCGCCAAGAACCTGGCCGACCTTCGCGAACGCCTGAACAACATCACCGTGGCCTTTGACAAGACCGGCAAGCCCGTTACCACCGGCGACCTTGAAGTGGGCGGCGCCATGACGGCCTTTATGCGGAACACTATTAACCCGACCCTGATGTGCACCGCCGAATATCAGCCCTGCATGGTACATGCGGGACCGTTCGCCAACATCGCCGTGGGTCAGTCCTCGATCATCGCCGACCGCGTCGGCCTGAAGCTGTTTGACTATCACGTCACTGAATCCGGGTTTGCCGCGGATATCGGTTTTGAAAAATTCTGGAACGTCAAGTGCCGCAACAGCGGGCTCAAACCCCATGTTTCCGTGCTGACCACCACCATCCGCGCGCTGAAGATGCACGGCGGCGGGCCCAAGGTTACCCCCGGGATCAAACTGCCCGAGGAATACACCAAGGAGAACCTGGAGCTCGTTGAAAAGGGTATTCCCAACATGGTTCACATGATCGAAGTTATCCGTAAGGCCGGTATCAACCCGGTTGTCTGCATCAACCGCTTCCATACCGACACCGACGCCGAATGCGCCATCGTTCGCAAGGCAGCGGAAGCGGCCGGTGCCCGCTGTGCGGAATCCACGCACTGGGCCGACGGCGGCGACGGTGCCCTGGAACTGGCCGATGCCGTTATCGAGGCCTGCGAGGAAGGCAACAACTTTGATTTCCTCTACCCCATCGACATGAAACTGCGTGACCGCGTTGAACAGATCGCCAAGGAAGTCTACGGCGCCGATGGCGTTGCCTGGGAACCCGAAGCGGAGAAAAAGGCCAAGATGCTGGAAGACGATCCCAAGTACGCCGATTACACTACCATGATGGTGAAGACCCACCTGAGCCTGACCCATGATCCCACGCTCAAGGGCGTTCCCAAGGGATGGACGCTGCCGATCAGAGACGTTCTGATTTACTCCGGCGCCAAGTTCCTCTGCCCCTGCGCGGGTACCATCAGCCTGATGCCCGGCACCGGTTCCAACCCGGCATTCCGGCGCATTGACGTTGACCCCGATACGGGCAAGGTGCACGGCCTGTTCTAACCGGCGAATTGTTCTGCTGGTTTTTTGCACTATTGAACCTGATGATAGGGTCCGGGCCTTGCCCGGACCCTATTTTTATGACGGCTTCGTAAAAAGTTCAATATCTGTGTTGCGATGCATCTCTCGTCATGTCACGTACCGCCAAGTACGCTCCATTCCTCGAGAGCGAGATAGACACGCCGCATCTTGAACTTTTTACTTTGCCGTCCCAAAGTAACTTTTTACGAGACCATCATTTCATGAAATGTTTACTGATTAATCCGTTTTACCCCATATCGGAAACCCCTTCCCCACCCCTTGGGCTCGCCTATCTCGCCGCCGCCCTGGAAAAGGCCGGTGTGACCGTAAAAATCCTGGATTATGTGGTTTATCCATACAGCCGGGACATTCTTAAAGCCGCCATTGATAAATTTGCGCCTGACATGATCGGGGTGACCAGCGTTACCATGACCTTTGAAAACGCGGCCACCATCGTGCGGGACATCAAAGAAACAGGTGAGATTCTGACCGTCATGGGCGGCCCCCATGTGTCCATGTGTCCCGCCGACACCATGGCGGTGCTGCCCGAGACCGACATTATCGTCATCGGTGAGGGCGAGGACACCATTGTCCGGCTTGCCGAAGAAGCAGCCGGCGGCCGCCGCTGGGACCGGGTGCCCGGGATTGTCTACCGGGAGGCGGAAGTCGTGGTGGAAACCCCTTACAAGGCCTATTCGGTGGACGTCAATGCCCTGCCCATGCCGGCCCGCCACCTGCTGCCGCTGGGCCGCTACAAAGCCCTGAACATGCCGGTGAGTATCACCACAAGCCGGGGCTGCCCCTTCAAATGCATTTTCTGCGTGGGCAGAAAAATGGTAGGGGCAAAGGTCCGCTACCGCGACCCCGTGAAGGTGGTCGATGAACTGGAAGTTTTACGGGGAATGAATTTCGGGCAGGTCAATATCGCCGATGACCTGTTCACCTCAAACCACCGGCACTGCATGGGCGTCTGCGACGAGATTCTTCGGCGTAACCTTGCGCTCAAGTGGTCTTCTTTTGCCCGGGTGGACCTGGTTACACCGGATATTCTGAAAAAAATGAAGGAAGCAGGATGCGTTGCCGTGAGCTTTGGTGTTGAAACTGCAGACCCCGGCATTTTGAAAACCATCAAAAAAGGGATCACCCTGGACCAGGTGCTGGCGGCCATTGGCGCCTGCATGGAAGCCGGAATTGCGCCCCATGTTTCTTTTATTCTGGGCCTGCCCGGTGAAACGCCGAAAACCCTTGAAGAAACCCAGGCCTTTGGCGAACAGCTCAGGGCCATGGGCGCCTCTTACGGGTTTCACCTGCTGGCGCCGTTTCCCGGCACAGAAATACGGGAACGGGCGGAAGAACTGGGTATTCAAATTCTTTCTGATCACTGGCCGGACTATCATGCCAATAAAGCCATCGTGGAAACACCGGCTGTGGACAGTACTGCCCTGGACCGGATCGCCGGCAAATGGAATTACGATTTCGACATATGGCTGGGGGAAATCAAGGATAAAATGGATGCCGGCACCGCCCTTCCCGAAGAGGCCTGGCAGCTGATCAGCCTGGAAAACACGGTGATCAATTACGACCTGATGATGAAGTCGGTGCTTGAAGCCAGCGGCACATGGCCAATCAACGGCGCGCCGGCCGACCCGCAGGCACTGCTGGCGGACCTGGCACAGCGGATATATGAGCCCACCGGCTATCCCGTCGAACGAGTGCTGGAAACACTGACATGGACATTGACAACCGGCGGGCTGACCCATACCATTAATGATGGCCGTGTAAAGTGGGAATGGAACGATTATTTATGATTTCTTCGGCCAGGCCCGAAGAAATCATCAAATTGGCAAATGAAGTTCCTTGGAAGCCAAAGATCTGTGTGGCGATGCATCTCTCGTCATGTCACATACGGTGTAGGGGCGACCTTGTGTTCGCCCGACCAGAGGGCGAAAACAAGGTCGCCTCTACAGAAAATTCCTCGAAAGTGAGATAGACACGCCGCATCTTGAACGTCCAAGGAACTTGATCTGCCAATTTATTGTAACCATATCAATTTTATGCAATTTTTTAGTTTATTGCCAAGCTTTTCAGTCTGCCGAAACAACTGAACAGCAACACGTGCCCCGCCCCTTGCAGCGCAGCCGAGCAGGGGCGGTTTTTTCGGAAGACGCGGGCAGACTGTTTGAGCAGACGAGGCTTAACGCATCTGCACAAAAGGACAGGCGAGTTTCTGCCCGCGCCGAAAAAAGCGTTCCTGCGAGGGAAGCCGAAGGCCAAGCTGCGGGGCGCCCTTTCTTTTGCATACTTTTCTTTGGGCGAGCAAAGAAAAGTATGAAAGAAAAATGGGTCGTTCAGCACAAATAGCGGTAAAAAACCAAGCCGCGCACAAGTTACTTACTGCAAAAACGCCGCGCGTGGCGCTGGAAGCTTTTTACGAAGCCGTCCAAAATCCCACTTTATCGGAGGGGCATGTATGGCACAAATTCCGCTTGATCTGTCTGACCATTGCATTCAGACAGAGACAAAACGGGTTTACAACCGGATGGTCTCCCGGAGCCTCAAGTCCGGGGATATCGATGAAGCCACGGAGGCCGGGATTGAGCTGCTGAAAGAAGCCCTTGAAACCCTGGACTTTCCCCGGTTGCGATCCCAACATGCCGCCCTTGCCGGGGGCGGCGATGATGAGGTCGCCATTTCCAGAAATGAAAATGATGCCATCATGGTACTGATCAACCAGGAACCCGTTGACCCGCCGAAACGGGGAGAATAATCTCTCTCTTACGGCCGGACCCCGATGTGCCCGGTGATATATTCCTGCTGCCGCATCTGATATCCGCGGGACCCGCCTGTGGGAATCCATGGGGTATAATTACCGGTAACGGCAATTTTCCCCCGGGCCGCCTTGCTGCAATACATCTGCGCGTCCTTCCTGCTTATCGGCCCCACGGCCACCACCCATTTCCTGTAGGCAAAACCCCCTGTTGCATACTTGTATGGCACCCGCTCAAAAAGGCCGGTCCGGGGTTTATGATCAACGATTTTCCATGATACCGGGCGGGCAAAATCGCTTCCCTCGTCGGCAATCATGGTCAAAACGGTGTAATATTTCTCTTCTTTCCGAACAAAAGCATCCCGCCGGGCACTGGTGATGTGCCCCTGGCGCACCAGAAGGTTCATCCACGAAGTGTAGCACCGGTCTGGCCGCCCGGACTCGATGGTTTTCAGCATCATACCAACCGATTGCTTCGTCATCTCCTTGCCCAGGGATCTCAATTCTCCAGGTGACATGGCGCCGATTTTCGCCAGCTGGTTTTGGGACGTATCCCTTACCGTCTTATCTTCCAGGTCGGCAAAGTAGCGATGGGCGCAGGAAGGGATCATCTCCCGTTTGATCTGTGACATTTTATTCCTGACCCAGGCCTCTCCGCGCGCAACCTGACGTGAATCAGATGCGGCCACACCACTTCCGCCGGATGATCTCCCCACGGACGTTAAAGAACTGAAATCCGGCGAAGACGATGTGACGCCGGCCGATGTCGAGGAATGGCGTTTCGGCAGCGGTTTTGCGGCAACCCTCTTTCGGGGCGCCGAATCTATTCGAACCGGCTGGGGAATGACCTTGACATCTTTAAAGCCGATGGCCTTTCTTCCCTGGGCATCCGTTATCATCATCGCCAGCGTTCTTTTGCCGTCGAGCCGGGGCTTGAAGGCAAACCGGTTTCCTGAAAGGCCGGAGATTTCCTGAATGCCGTCGCGCTTCTGAAGGCGAAAGGGCGGCTTCAGACCGGGAGGGGCCTGAAATTGATAATACACCCTTTCGTCTTTGTCGACATAATCCGGGCCGGTGATTTTCAGACCGTAAAATTTAGGGGTGAATTTCAGTGTTTTGGTGACCTGCCGGCCTGCCGAAGAGGCCAAAGCGACGTTGGCGGTGTATGCCTCCCCCTCCCGGAACCGACGGCTGTCCAGTGCCATGCTGATACGTCCCTGGAAAGCCGCCTCATATTCTTTTTGGATCTGCGTGATTGTTTTGCCGCTGGCATTTCGAATCGTCAGTTCCGCACGAATCGAGTTTTCCCCGCCGGCATAATCCACGTGAAAAAA
Organism: Thermodesulfobacteriota bacterium; assembly: GCA_034189225.1. Lineage (GTDB taxonomy): Bacteria > Desulfobacterota > Desulfobacteria > Desulfobacterales > Desulfosudaceae > JAXHTY01. The sequence continues at coordinate 21,778 of JAXHVL010000188.1, read as the reverse complement.
GCGGGCTTCCCGGCTGAAGGGGTCCCGGTTTATCTTCTGCGCGCCCTTGCTGTCGGGGCTCAGAAACACCTGAGTTACGTTAAATTCGCCGGCCACCAGAAAGGGAACGGACTGCTCCTGGCATTCGCCGTTGATGCAACGGGTGAGCTGTGTATAGTATCGCCCCGTCGGCAGGTTGTCGAGCCGGAACCGGATGCGGGCATTCCGGTTAACATCCCCCTCCTTTATGCGCATTTCCTTGCGGAGGGCCTTAAGCGGCGTATTGTCATCTCTGTAAACCTGCCAGGTCAGGATCGCCGTTTCCCCGTTGTACAGAAAAGGAATGAACACGTCCGATTCAAACGCGAGAATATCCCCGTTCTGGACCTTTTTGGCCATTGGTTTGCCGCCGTAAGTGTCGAGCGTGGCGGCAATGGAAAAAGAGAGCTTTTCCTGTTTTTTAAGGGCGGCCACCGTTTTCTCGTAAAATTTCCGCCGGGCCTCGCGCGCCATATCTTCCCTGATCCGCTCATACGTGACAAAAATAAAATCCCGCTGGTCATTGACCGCCTGGATCAGAAAATGGTTGAAAACCTCCCGCCAGTTGCGCGTGTCCTTGCCCAGAATCTGCCGGATGCGGGCGGGATTGCTGCTCTGGGAGAGCTCAAAATCAGGATTGGTACGCATCCACGCCTGATACATCCTGTCTTCGATTTGCCCCATTTGCGCCCGCGCCGCCGAACCTTCCGCCAGAAAACAGGAAGGCAGATAAGGGGTCCGGTTTTGGGCCTGGCTGACAATTGCGTCGTTCAGAATGTCCACCAGGTTCCGGTATGCCTTTGTCTGGTAAAGGCTCTCGGACCAGTTTTCGACCACGGCCGAAATGGAGGTTTTAACCGCCCCGTGCAGCGCCAGGTATTGGCCGAAAAGCGGAAAAAAATACCCCATGCCGGATTCCACGGACTGTTTCCGTGCGGCGGCCCAGTCGCCTTCCGATATCGCCTCCAGCGTGCGGTAAAGATCCAGCACATTGGCGCCGGTGAGTTTAACGGAACCGGCACTGCTGCCGGATTTGAAAACGTATGTCACGTCCATTGCCTGGTCTGCGGCCTGGTTGGCCAGGTAGTCGCCCATCTTTGTCCACCCGTCATCCTGGTAGTACAGGGGAAGCGTTACGGCCCGGGCCGACGTGATCCACAGCATCGTCGCCAATAAACAGAATACAACTCGTTTCATTTCACCCCCTGATCCTAATCCAGCAGTGTCGCGCCTGTGCCCGATTCTCCGCCTTCGGCCGGTTCCTGGTCATCGGTGTCGGTTGAAGGGGCGGCTCCGGCAGCGTTCTCGCCAGGCAGGTTTTCTGCCTCCCAGGCATCCTGTATCATGTCCTTCATTTTCAGCAGCTCATCTTCCGGCGGAGGACTGCGCAGCGTCTTCACCCATTCGATGTCTTTTGCGATGGAGCTGTTGCCGATGATGGCGTACGGCATATGGTTAATGAGCAGTTCAGGGATATGAACAAAATAATCCTCAAGTTGAGCCTTCAGAAATCTCGGATCCATGCGCGCATGGAAACTTGCCGTGGTTTTGTATTCCTTCAGGAGACGGGACCCGCTTTTCACCCGGATAAAAGTTTCCAGGCGCAGACCGCTGGGGTCCAGTCCACGCGCGCTGTCCTGCACCTCGGTATAAATCTCAATTTTTTCACTGCCGGTCCCGGCCTTTTTCAGGGCAATGGACCAGAAGAGTTTGGGGTCCCAGACAAACCCCGCTTTCCTGGTGGTTTTAATTTTTTTTCTTTTATCCATTTTCCGGTAATCGACCCCGATACCGAGGTCTTTGCGGAGAAGGGCATCAAGATCTTTCATGAATTTGGGTTCTCCCTCACCCCGAAGGCGGGTGGTGGGCGCGTCCATGATAATGGGATAAATGGCCTGGAAATCTTCCGTGTCCTGCTTATTGGGAAAAAATTGGACCATCAACTCGTTTCTCGCCACCTCGAAATTTTTTGTATCAAGGCTGCTGATAATTTGATGGGATTCCGGGCCGGTAACGGACTTTTTAGCCCCGCACCCGGCGAGAAAAACGGCCGACACCAGGGCCAAAACCAGAACGAAAAACAGAATCTTAAATTTCATGATGGTTCCTTTGAATAAATAAAGGGTTGATATGGTCACCGAAAGTTTTACAAATCGTCTTATTCAGGTTAGATTATTAACTACAGCCTTTGGGATTCGCTGCAAACCCGATGGTTCTCCCACTTCAACCGGCAAGCGTGAAAACTGACGGGATTTTAGAAACAGGAGAAAGGCATGACGACACGCATACACCGGTATTCTCTGTTTTTGATATTTTTCTTTATTTTTCCGGCATTCCTTTCCGGATGCCGTTCGGATGCGTTTGTTGACGTTAAAAACTATATTTACGAGCATTACGTTTTTGAATCGGATTCCGGTTTTTCGGTCAACGACATTCACGTTTCCATCGATTCCTCAAATGGAAAATTTGCCGTTATTACAAAACCGGAGGTGCCTGAATGGCCGCAGTCATTGGCGGACATGGCCTATGTGATGTGTATCCGGAAAACCGAAGGCAAGTGGCAGGTGGTCTATGATCTTACCCGCTCGGATGTTCCGAGCGGGGCCGAGCTGAAACACATTAAAACGACCTTCCCTGAAGACTTCCCCCGGGATCTGTTGCCCCGGTACTGGCAGAAAAAACTCGAAGATTAGAAATATTATTTAATAATTGCATATTATAGCAAATTCGGGCGTTTTTGTCAATAATTTTACGGCACACGGTTTTTCGACTGCCCCATATTAACTCAACACCCACCGGCTAGAAGCCGGTGGGTTGAAACAAACGGCTGAAAGCCGGGATACGGGTCTACAGACCCGTTAATGGGCCGTCTTGTAATTACCATCTCTCTCAGGTTCAAAATGATGGTACTCAATATTAAATTCAATACACGAAACACAAAGGCACATGATTCTTGAACTCTCCCTTCGTGGTCTTCGTGAACTTCGTGGTTAATTTGATTTGATGTTTATTACCACGAAGGGCACGAAGATATGTGCATCGAATAGATGCCCCGGAAAAACCGGCACCTATTGAAGAATAGCACATTAAAAGGGAGTGATAAATCTGCCCGCCTAAAGGCGGGGGCTTTAACCTTGCTCGAGACCAGTTACAGAAACCGCTGGCGGTCCCACGCAGGAGCGTGGGGCCGAGAGAAAGCCATTGGACTTTTTCCGAAACCCGCGCCCTATCTGGAGCCTTTCTGGAAGAGAACCACCTTGATGGTCTGGACAATACAGAGAATATCAAGCCCCAAAGACAGGTTTTTGATGTAGTAAAGGTCGTATTCGAGCTTGCGCAGGGCATCCTCTTCCGATGCCCCGTAGGAATAATTGATCTGGGCCCAGCCGGTCAGGCCCGGTTTGACAAGATGCCGGTTGGCATAAAAAGGAATCTTTTTCTCCAGTTCATTGACAAACACCGGCCGTTCGGGGCGCGGGCCCACAAGGCTCATTTCCCCCTTCAGAACATTGACCAGCTGGGGAAGCTCATCAAAGCGAAGCTTTCGAATGATTTTACCGTACCGGGTGATCCGGTCATCATCTGTGGCCGCCCATACCGCCCCGTCCTTTTCCGCATCCGCCCGCATGGAGCGAAATTTAATGAGCGTAAAGGGGATGTCGTTTTCCCCCACACGTTCCTGACGGTAGAAAACCTCGCCGGGGGATTCGATTTTAATGGCCAGGGCGCTGATGATAAAAATCGGAACTGCTAACACGAGCAAGGGCACAGACACGGCAAGATCAAGGATCCGCTTAAACACGCGCTTCATTCGGCTTACATAAAAGCCGTCGGAAAATACCATCCAGGAGGGATGCATGCGCTCCACTGGCAGCTTGCCGGTGAGTGCCTCATAACATCGGGCCCCATCCACGATTTCCACCCCTAAAAATTTATAGGGAATCAGCTCGTGCAGCGGCATGCCGCGTTTTTCATCCAGGGCCACCACGATCTTTTCGATTTTTTTCAGCTCGCAAAGCGACCTGAGTTCTGTAATTGTCGAATAGACTGGTAATTTGCCAATATCCAGATCGGGGTTTTTTTCTCCCACCAGTGCCCTGATTTTAAACCCGGCGTCTTTTTTCATTTTTATTTCATCTATAATTTCAGCGGCATACTGCCCTGTGCCAATCAGCGCAATGTTCTGAACAAACATCCGCCGTTCAATGATTTTAAAATACAAAAACCGCCAGAAAAACACCACCAGCCCGATGGCGCACAAGCCGCCCCAGAAGACCTTGGTGGTGATAGTGAGAAACGGCACCATAAAATAGATAAAGGCCAGGATGATGCAGCCGAAGCCGAAAGTTTGCAGTACCTGCAGGATATGATCATAAAATATGGGGATCACCTTGAGATCATAAAGGTCGAAATAATAAAAACACACCTGAAACACCAGGGTCACAGCCATGGCCCGGATCATATAAAGCCAGAAAAACTCTTTGTATTCCAGAAACCCGGCAGAACCGATAAACACACTATTGATCACCAGAAAAATCAGCGCCCCCTCGCCGAAGACAAACACCAGATTCCGCAGGGGATAATATTTATTAAAAATATAGGGCATTCCAGCATCCGTACATTTTATGAATACTTCCAAGAAACTCGATTCGAAATCGAAATCGGTATCGGTATCGGTATCGAAATCGATAAGTTAAGATTCGATTGCGAAGCCATGGCGCACGTTACTTTCCGCAAAAACGCCGCGGCGGGGTTGGAAGCTTTTTACGAAGCCACTCAAAAATTGATGGCAAAGTAAAAAGTTCAAGAACAAGGCGTCGATGTATTTTGAGGAATGGAGCGTACAGGGTGGTACGTGACATTCCGAAAAATGCATCGCAACGCAGTTATTGAGCTTTTTACGAAGCCATCAATAATAACCATAGCCGTCATATGCATACCCATACCCCTTGGCCCTATACCACAGGGACTGAACCTTGTCCTCGGGCTTGGCGTTATAGACAATACCCCGAATTTTTTCCCGGCCGATGGTGTCCACGAATTTTTTGACTTCCTCCCGCTGCGCAACACCCGGCCGGACCACCAGGACCACGCCGTCCACATACTGGGCCAGCACCAGGGTTTCGGCGGCAAAGCTGCTGGGCGGGCTGTCTAAGAGAACAATCCGGTCCGGATTGTATTCAACCAGCTTGTTGATAAAGGCCTTCGTTTTTGTAGAGCTGATGAGCTCAGAGGGGTTTTCCGGCGTGCTGCCGCTGGGAATCAGAAAGAGTTTGGGCTGCCCTGTTTTGTGCATGCTGGGCGACGGCGCGGCGCTGTTTTGCAGGTATTCAGCCATGCCGGATTCATTGGACACACCGAACAATTGCGCCAGCGTGGGCCGGCGCAGGTCGCAGTCCAGCAGCAGGACATGGTGCTCCATATCTCTGGCAAGGGCAATGCCGAGATTGGCGCAGACAAACCCCTTGCCTTCCCCCGGCATTATGCTCGTCACCATCAACGTTCTGGAAGGTGTCTTCGAATAAAGAAGGTGACTGCGAAGACGGCGGAATTTTTCTGACATCGGCGAATAAGGCGCATTTGCCAGCCGCAAACGCTCTTCCCATGTGGATTCCCCGGCATCTTCCTTTTTTGGAGCCTCTTTCAGCGGTTTATTGAATTCATATACCGGCCCAGCCTTGTCGGTGTCTGATTTTTTCGCTTTACTCATCTGTAAACCCGCTCTCACCCTCTGTTTCGTAAACCGCTTCCAAGGTTTGCCAGGCGACCTGAAGGTCGCCCCTACATGGCCGATGCATCTCCCGGATTATGGGGCATCACATGGTCATGGCACATCAAGGCCATGTAGGGGCTGGCTTTACAATCTGTCCAATAATCCCCCTGTGCGGCCATCGCCACGTGCATGGGATTACTCCACGGATGGGGACTGCGTAGGCCATGTAGGGGCTGGCTTTAGCCTGCCTCAAGGAGCCTGTGCCTCAGATTCTTGCTGCCCCCCCGAAGCGAGGTAAACCACTTTTTACGAATCCCTCAAAGAATGATAACCCCTGCCGACGGCAAAGTAAAAAGTTCAAGAGCAAGGCGTCGATGCATCTCGAGGAATGGAGCGTACTTGGTCGTACGTGACATGACGAGAGATGCATCGCAACGCAGCTATTGGACTTTTTACGAAGCCGTCAAAGAATAATACTGCCCTGCTTATAAAGGTACAGGCTAACCCACAGCAGCCCCACCATCCATATTGCAAACACGGTATTCCACATAATCGTTTTCCGTCTGTTTCGTTTTTTTTCAGATTCCGTTAAAATTAAAGGCAGTGTGCAGGTGACGGGGAGCTGCAGCATAGACTCAATGTCGTTTTCGTTTTTAAAGGAGGTTTCCATGAAATCCATTCCCAGGACGAACCCGCCGCCCACGGCCAGCCCGCCAAATGCCGCCAGCAGAAATATCTTTAAAAAAGACCCCTTCACCGGCATCTGCGGCAGAAACGCCGGATCAATAATTTTAAACCGGCTTCCCTTTTGGCGCTGTTCCAGGTTTTCCACTGCTTCGGCGGCCAGGCTCTGGGAGACCAGTTCGTCATGATAGTCCCTTAATTCCTGGTAATCCCTCGTTAATGCGGACCATTCCGCCTCCCGAACCGGGGCGGCGTCGACCCATTGCTGGTAGGTTTCAATCTGCCCTGCAATGTCTTTTTTCTGACTCCGCAACGCCGCCAGGTCCAGGTTTATTCCCCGCAGCTGAAGGGTAAGCTCCCGAATCCGGGGGTCCTGGGTCACAACCCCGCCCTCCTCATCAACCTGGCCGCCGGCCGACTCTGTCTCTGATTCCAGCCGTTGAATACGTTTTTCAATCCGTTTGACGCTTGGGTGAACCGCGGTATATTTTGACAGCAGTTCTTCGCGGATGGCCCGTGCCTGGGCCAGCTCCTCAACGACCCCGCCCTCGGCATCTTCTTCCGATGCCGAGGCAGCGGTTAAGTCACTCAGCTGGTTCCGGCGGAGGGATAGTTGCTCCGACACCAGAAGCCGGGTCTGCTCCAGGTTGTGAATATTGGCCTGTATTTCCTGAAACCGCTCCTGCATGGAATTGAGCCGCTGCATATTGTCCGGGCGCTGCGCCGGCATTTCATTGTAATACTTCTGTTTATAATCCCGCATCTGTGCTTCTTTGGTGCGAAGCTTCTCCTTGGACATCTGAAGCTCTTCCCGAATGTAGTTCGCCCGTTCCGTTGCCCGCTCCTCCCGCATGCGCATGTTTTCCTCAATGAACCTGGCCGCCAGTGCATCGGTGACCTTCTTTACCGTCTGCGGATCACTGCCCGTATATGCAACACTGAACACATTTCCCCGTTGGCGGGATACATTAACGGAAACATCGTTTTCCCGCATCTGCTTCATCACGTTCTCTATGGGCACCTTTTTGCGCATTTCCGGATACAGGTGAAACTGTTTGATGATCTGTTCAAGGTTTTTCCGGCTCAGCACCTGCTGGGTCACCGTATTGACCATTTCCTCGATGCGCATCTCTTCATCCGGGGACATTCGGGAAGGATTGATGTTCTGTTCCTGGTAGATGATGGAGGCGCTTGACCGATAAGTATTTGGAATAGTAAGATAATACGGATAAGCCGCGGTTATCGCCAGCAAAAGGCATACGCCGATCAACCTGTACCGACGGAGAATGAGGTTGACATAACCAAAGAGAACTTCTTGTTGGGATTGCTGGGCACTCAACTCGGGCGACGTCCTTTAATATTCAGGGCACTACAATGGTATCGCCGGGCTCCAACACCACGTTTTTGTCAACGTTCTTTCCTTCGAGAAAATCATCATAATTAAAATACCTGATCTTTTCCTCGGAATTTGATTCGCTGACCACCATGATCCGGGATTTCTTGGCCCATTCCAGAAACCCGCCTGCCCGGGCAATGGCCTGCAACACGGTGACCGGCCGCGTAATACTGTATTGACCCGGCGCATTGACCTGTCCGAGCACATAATAGATCTGTCCGCCGCTTTCAACAAGAATCACGCTCACTTCCACCGTTTCAATAAACTTGCTGAGCTTCAGGGTTATGACTTCGGCAAGAAGCTCAGGGGCGGTGCCGGCGGCCATGACATCACCGATTAAGGGCAGGGATATCCGGCCGTCATTTCGCACCACGACATCCCGAGTGATCTCCGGTTCTTCGTAAACAAAGACGTTCAGCACATCTCCGGCGGCGATTTTATAGACGCCGTTCTTCGTGGCCGCGGTTTTTTTCTGGGCGTAACCCGGCAGCGTCCCCAAAATCCCTACACCCGCCATCAGCACCGCCATCATCACAACGACCATAATGACGAACGGCGATTGTCCCGTGAGACCCTTCAAGTAACTTTTTTGTTTTTCACTGGCAGTTTGCATTTTCCAAAAACCCCTCCTACTCCCAATTGACATTGCGTATTGTTTATAATACAATATTTAGAGTTTTTTAACAATCAGAAAATGAGGCACTCGTGAGAAGTCACTTTGGGACGGCAAAGTAAAAAGTTCAAGAGCAAGGCGCCGATGCATCTCGAGGAATGATCTGTAGGGGCGAACCTTGTGTTCGCCCGATCAGAGGGCGAACACAAGGTTCGCCCCTACACCCTACGTGACATGACGAGAGATGCAGCGCAACGCTGCTATTGGGCTTCCAAGGAACTTGTTTTTTTGTGGAAGGCTAAAGCCTTCCGTTACATGAATTGAGGCCATTATCAAATCAGGGGATATTACCTCGGTATGTGTAGCGGAGGTCTTTAGACCTCCATAAGTTACTTTCTGCAAAAACACCGCGGCGGGGTTGAAAGCTTTTTACGAAGCCGTCAGAAACTGAGGGAAACTATTATGAACCTTTCAAGCAAACCCATGCGCCTGCTTTCCGGACCTGCCGCCGCAACCACGCATTTTCTCCTTTTTGGCCTGATACTGCTGATGACAGCGGGATGCGCCGATAAACAGGAAAAGTTCTCGGAACATTATCAAAAAGGCCTGAATTACACAAAAAGCAATGAGCCGAATTCTGCCGTTATCGAGTTTCGCAACGCGGTGTCCCTGGCTCCGAAACACGCGGATGCCAGATATCAGCTGGGGCTGGCCTATCTGAAAATAAAAGAGCCCGGAAAGGCCCTTCAGGAGCTGGAACGGGCCGCCACCCTTGATCCGGAAAATACGGATGCCCAGATCAAGACCGCAGAGCTATATTTTCTCGGTCAGAAGCTAAAGGAAAGCCGGCACGCCATCGACCGCATGCTTGCCGTGCACCCGGACAACCCCGACGCCCATTCACTTCTTGCCCGGATCGAACTTATGGAAAACGACCCGGCGGCGGCTGAAGCGGCCATTGACCGGGCCCTGGCCGCAGACAGCGAAAACAGCAGTTATTATGTTATCAAAGCCAGCATCAGGAGAAAGCAGGAACGGTTTGAAGAGGCCGAGGCCCTGCTCAAAGCAGCACTTGAGAAAGGAGAGGGCCCCGAATTTAGCACCATTCAAGCACTGGCTGCGTTTTACATGGATCAGAAGGATGAAGCCCGGGCCGAAGAAACCTACAAACGGCTGGTGACCGAATATCCGGACCGGGCCGAGGCATACCTGGAAATGGCGCGGTTTTACATCGCCACCGGCCAAAGGGCAAAAGCCGAAAAAAACATTCTGACGGCCATCGACAAAAAGCCTTCTTCCGCACCCCTGTACGTTGCTCTGGCCGGTTTTTACCGGCAGAACCGGGATTTTGAAAAGGCGGAAAACGCTTATCAAACCGCCATCGCCAACTCCGACACACCGGCGGATATCCGTGCCATGCTGGCGGATTTATACCATGAAACCGGAAAGATCGATGCTGCAACAGCGCTGGTTGATGATATTCTTGAAAAAACGCCGGATCACGCCGGCGCAACCCTTGTAAGCGCAAAACTGCTCGTCGGCGCCAAGAAAAACGCCGAGGCGCTGGAAATACTGAACAGCCTTGTGGAGGGATACCCCAGGTGGGGCGAAGCCTATTATTACAAAGCCCTGGCCCATTTAAACAAAGGAGAGACATCCAAATCCCTGGATGCCACCAACCAGGCTGCAAAATTCGCCGGGCAAAACCCGGACGTGCGGACCCTGCTGGCCCATCACCTGTTTCTCAAAAAAGATTTTGAAGGCGCCAGAAACAACGCCGCCTATGTTTTGCAGCAGACCCCGGATAACTTCAGGGCCGGCATTGTTCTGGCCAAATCCCTGTTGTCCCTGGGTGAAACAGAGGATGCCTCCCGCCTTCTTGAAAAAATGGTGAGCTATAAACCCGAGGACGTTGAAATTCTTTTCAATCAATCCCTGGCCTATCTGGTGGGACAAAAACCGGAACAGGCCCGGCCCGTCCTTGAAAAAATTCTTTCCATAAAACCGGCCTTCACCCCTGCGCTGCGCACCCTGGCCGGCCTGCTGGTTCAACAGCAAAAACCTGCTGAAGCCATTGACGCCGTAAAAGCGCACGTGAACAAGCACGGTGAAAATGCCGATAGCCTGATTCTGCTGGCAGAACTGCTGAATAACCATACCGCTTCCCATAATGAAGCGCTTGCGTACCTGGACACGGCACAGAAAATTGCACCTGAAAATCCGCGGGTGTATACATTAACCGCCACCATCCTGAGAAAACAGGGCCGGACCCGGGAAGCCATTGAAAAATACAAAACCCTGACCACCCGACGGCCCGATGCGGCGGAGGCATTCATGGCCCTGGGAACCCTGCTGGACGAAACCGGGGACCGGGAAGGCGCACGGAATGCATACTTAAAAGCCCTGGATATCAATCCGCAATTTGCAGCCGCCGCCAACAACCTGGCCTGGCTCATTGCCGACAGTCCCAATCCGGATCTGGCAAAAGCCCTTCGCATGGCAATGATCGCCAAGGAAAACGCCCCGGAAGACCCCTATATTGCCGATACCCTTGGATGGGTCTATTACAAGCGGGGCGCTTATCAACTGGCCATATCCCAGTTCACTCAGGCCACGGAACAAAAGCCGGATGCACCCAGCCTGCGCTATCATCTGGCCCTTGCCCTTCATGCAAACGGCCAGACGCCCGAGGCCAGGGCAGAATTAGAAAAATGCATTGAAGCCGGGAAACCCTTTCCGGAATACGCGGCTGCCAAACGATTACTTGAAACCATATGATGACATCGTAAAACGGCAGGCGAATGAACATTACAATCTTTGATGCGTTTAACTACGCGCTGATTTTTTCCTTTCTCCTTGATGTCCGCTTCCGGCAGCCGGAAAAGCGGTTTTCCTTTGATCTTTTGCGGATTTTTCTGGTGTTGCCGCTTTTGGCGGTGGAATATCTCTATTTCAGCGCCTATATGTACCTTCCCGCCGTTTCATCGATTTATCTTTCAGAAACCGTGTTTGTGCTGATCTGGCTTGTGACCGCATACAACATTCGGCGCTTTGTAAGATTAGACACGAAAGAAACCGGCTTTTACCGGGCCATGCCGCTTCTTATCATTGCCATGGGAATTTCTGCTGCCGTGGGGTGGCACCTTTTGCTTCGGCCCCTGGCCATGATTAAAGACGGGGCGCTGGTGTTTTCCCATTACGGCGTTCTGTTTTTCTCCTCCCTGCTGGTACTCGTGGCGGTTCTGATAAACGGATGGGCACTGGAAGCCTTCTGGCGAACCCTGGCGCAAAAAGACCGGCGGCAATACAAATATCTGGTGATCGGCTGCTTTCTGGTCAACGGCAGCCTGGCATGGTCCACTTCCGTCCGGCTGACGTATCTGCGACAGAGCAGCAACCACCTCATGCTTCTGGCGATCCTGATGATTATCGCCTTGTTTTTGATCGGCTATGCCATTGCCGGCAGCCGCCTGCTGAACCGAAAAATCTTTGTCTCCAGAAAAATCGTTTATTCATCGGTCGGACCCCTGATATTCGCCCTCTACCTGATCACCGTGGGTATTGTTTCCCTGCTGATGAAGACATTTGGCTGGCCCCTTCATTTTATTCTGCAATGGCTGATTGTGATTACCGGGTTTCTGCTGCTGGTAGCCTTTGCACTTTCCGTTCGTGTCAGGGCCCGGATTAAATACTTCATCAGTACCCATTTTTATGTGAACAAATACGAATACCGGGACGAATGGCTGGCTTTTTCCGAACTGCTGCCCCGGCGCTTGTCGGAAAAAGGCGTGGTAACGGCGTTGCACAAAATTCTTCGGCAAAGTCTTTATACCGATACGATACGGATATGGACCGGTGACATGACAACGGGATTTCGCCTGATTATTACAGATGAAGAGGATGCGCCCGCCGCCCCTGAGGCGAAACCAGGGGTCGATTTTCTGGACCCGGACGATCCCCTGATCGCCTATCTGCAAAACGCCTCCTGGCTGGAATGTGAAACCCATGATGCCGAACCCGCGCAGCTCCTTATCATCGATGAAAAAAAGGATTTTCTAACGGCCATGGGACTGGTGCTTGTGATGCCGATGAGAATCGGTGACCACCTGGCCGGCATCATCGGGCTGGGACCGGAATACACCGGCGGCACCTACGGCAAAGACGACTTTGACCTGCTGGCGGCCCTTGGCTCCCAGGCGGCCTCGGCCCTGCTAGCGGTCCGAACCGCCGAAGAACTGGCCCGGGCCCGGGAGCAGTCGGCATGGAATATACTGTCGGCATTTGTGCTTCATGACATCAAGAATGCCGCCACCATGCTCTCGCTTGTTCAGGACAACGCCCCCCGGCACATCCACAAACCCGAATTTCAGCAGGACATGCTGGTAACCATTGATGACGCCCTCAAACGAATGGAGAAGGTGCAGACCCGCTTAAAAACCCTGAAAGGGGAAATCGAACCGGTGATTAAAACCGTGAACGCACTGGAAATGGTAAAGCGATGCGCCCGCAATACCGAGAAAAAGCTCGCCCGTCTTACTCTGGACGTTAAAGGCCCCGACAAGATAACGCTCCAAACGGATCCGGTCTTTGTGGGAATTGTTCTTGAAAATCTGCTTTTAAATGCCGTGGAAGCCGCCGGCAATGACGACACCCATGTCACCATGAACATCGAACAAACAGCGGATCAGTATTGTCAGCTCAATTGTGTGGACAGCGGCCCGGGTATTTCTCCGGAACTGATGCCGGATCGATTGTTTGATCCCTTTATCACCACCCGCGACAAAGGCACCGGCATCGGCCTTTGGCAGGTCAAACGGCTCATGGAAAGCCTTGGCGGTCAGATAACAGCGCAAAACGCCGAATCCGGCGGTGCCTGCTTTATCCTCCGCTTTCCCCTCAAGCCGAAACAACCATGAATTCACCATTATTTCAAAATATTACAAAACAACTGTCGACTTTTTTTACACCTCTTGCACCATGTGTTTACGCATTCTTTTTATTGCAACGTTCAACACGTGGTTAAAACCCTCGCCATTTAAACAAGTTACCGCTTTTTCTTGTTTAACCCTTCCAAAGGGCAGGTGCCTGTTTTTTTGCTGTAAAATCAGGGGGTAATTTCCATAAAAATGGAGGCCCGCCTGTGAAGGGAATTCAACGAGCGTAAAAACCCGTGTTGGCATCCTTTATACTTTGTCGGGTTTTTTTACAATTGTTTTTCAGAGCCATCCACGAAAAAAACTAAAATCCTTATATTTCAAATATTTATATAATCGGCACGCTTTGTGCTTATCTATTATGCTTTCAGGTGGGTAACCTGATCACTGGCACATGATTGCTGACCAGTGTCCGTCCAGAAATTAGATATACCATATTAAGGAAGATATAAGATGAAAACGATCATACCAATTTTAGGAACCGTTTTGCTGACGCTGGGCATCGCCTTCAATGCAGGTGCCGCGCCATACACATTTGACATGGGGGCCGGGTCGTCTGTGGACACAAGCGGCACCAATGATGTGCTGAAAATGTTCGCAACGGTCAACGAAAACCTGGACGACATTATCTTCAGCCTTGATGACGGCCAGAGCGAGACTTTTTACTTTGCCACCATCGGCACCACTGAAACCTGGGTCAACGATGATGACATTCAGCCCGGCGAAATTACGGCCAACATCGATTTTGACATTCCGGACATGACCAGTGCGGTTGACGGTAAATCCATTGGCTTTGCCGGCTGCTTCCACTTTATTCAGGGCTGGATACTGAAATGGGACGACCCTGTATCGGTTGATCTGGGTGAGACCGGTGAATTCACCATCGAACTCAGCGATGTGGCCTATGGTTCCTGGTGCTGGCAGGGGCCGGACGGGACCGCTGATGTTTCAGCCACCATCACCTATAACCCCGGTGGATCTTCTTCGCCCGCGCCCGTACCCGAGCCCTCCACCATCCTGCTCATGGGCATCGGTCTTGCTGGCCTGGCCACGCTGGGCCGCAAGCGACTGAACAGATATTAATCATGATCGGTTTTATCATATAAAACGGACAACAAAGGCCCCCGGAAATTCATTTCCGGGGGCCTTTGTTGTTTTACACCCCATCTGATGATGATCTCGTAAAAAGCTTCCAACCCCGCCGCGGGGCTATTTTTGCAGCAAGTAACGAATGGAGGTCTAAAGACCTCCGCTACATAAACCCGGGCAATATCCCCTGATTCGATAATGGCCTAAATTCATGTAGCGGAAGGCTACGCCTTCCACAAAAAAACAAGTTCCTTGGAAGTCGATCCAGGCGCACGTTACTTCCGGCAAAAATACCGCCGTGCGCGGCGCTGGGTGCTTTCAAGGAACTTCATTTCGTAAAGCAGCAAAAATATATTGAAAATTATCGTTTTTTGTTCTGTTATAAGCGACGATACATTAGGCGACCTGAACAGGCTGTCCAATAACCCCTGTACGACCATCAGTCACCACGAGGACGGAACTACTCAATAGCTGGGGAGCGTAGGCCATGTAGGGGCTGGCTTTAGCCTGCCTGGTTGGAACAAGCCAAACCCATGCTTGAATGGCCGGGCTGGTGACGCCGGTCCCCGCTGCCTGGAGTCCTGAGCAGGTGGGCCGGTCACCCAGGCTAAAGTCAAATTGTTCTATATTAAAAATTGCTTAATTTACCATAGAAATTTTCAAAAAAATTTTAATTATTGTCTTGATTTTATTGTTTATATAGTGTAATTTGGGTATCAAAAAAACTTTTTTAAGGAGTTTGTTTTGAAAGTTTCTCCACCCAGAAATGTAAGACCTTATGATCAAAGACAAAGCCTTTTGTTTCCACCGAACCTGTTGGACTTTATCGAAGACGATGATCTCTGTATGGTTATCGATGATGTTGTTAATGGTTTGGATCTTTCCTGCCTTTACATCAAAGTCCCGGAGGAAGGCAATGTCTCTTATCATCCAAAGATGATGTTAAAAGTTTTATTTTACTCCTATGCCAGCAACATTTTCAGCTCACGCAATATTGCCAAGGCTCTTGGTGAAAATATTTCACTAATTTATCTAGCTGCATGGCAGCGCCCCGACTTCCGTACAATTAATAATTTCAGACGAAATAATTTAGAAGAACTGAAGGATCTGTTTGCTCAAATCGTCCTTCTCTGCTGGCAGCTCAACATGGTCAAGCTCGGCCACATATCCATTGATGGATCAAAATTTAAGGCCAATGCCGCACGCCGGCAATCATATGACAAGCAGCGCATCGAAAAAGAAATGAAGGCGATTCTTGAAAAGGCGGCAGAAAAGGACAAAGAAGAAGATGCCTTTTATGGCGCCGACAAATCCGGGGATGAACTTCCGGAGGATGTTCGGGACCGGCGCAAGCGCATCGAAAAATTAAAAGAACTGCAACAGCAAATGGAGCAGGAAAACAAAGAAAAAATAAATGCCACCGACCCGGACGCGGTGTTTATGAAATCAAAAAACGGCATTAGACCTTCCTACAATGCACAGGTATCGGCCGATGAGACATCCCAAATTGTGGTGGCTGCCGAGGTGGTCAACACTTCCAATGACCGCGAACGATTATGCCCGATGATTGATCAGACCGAAGAAAACACTCAACAATCGGTCAGTACTTTAAGCGCGGATGCCGGCTACAGCTCAGCCGAAAACCTTAAGGAGCTGGAAAGCGAAGACTACAAACATATTGATGCCTACATCCCTGACTCTACCTATCAAGTCATCAGCAATGGCCGCGACCCCGGACCTTTTCATAAAAGCCGGTTTGTTTATGACGAGACCAACGATCAGTTTATCTGTCCGGCTGGCCACGCTCTGCCATTTGCATCCAAACGGAAGAACAAAGGAAAGACATACCGTGAGTATCGCTGTAAGTCCTGTCGGGATTGCCCGCATTTTAGTGAATGCACCACAAACAAGCGAGGCCGGACCATCTCACAGATTGATGGTTTTAAACGCATAAAGGCAATGCGAGAAAAGCTGGACACGGATGCAGGTAAAGCCCTATACGGCAAACGAAGGCATATAGTAGAACCGGTCTTTGGCCACATTAAATCGGTCATCGGCTTTACCGGTTTTCATCTGCGAGGGCTGGATAAAGTAAACGGAGAGTTTAAGCTGGTCGCTATTGCCCACAATTTGAAAAAGATCGCTAAATGGGGCTATCAACGGGGAGTGGGGCTCACCCCGATGCCAATAAAAGCATAGCCCAGTAGGGATAAGTGTCTGCAATCCGGCCCCGAGGCCTTAAAAAGACCTGTTGACAAGAATCTCTATCCAAATTTTCAAAGAACAAGCCGCGCAGCTAACGAATCGGCGTCGAAGACAGCTCAAAAATTTTTAAGAGTTGCGAGACAAGCTGTGAAGGTCGCCCCTACATGGCCGAAACAAACCCCCGTATTATGGGGCATTACGCGGTCATGGCACATCAAGGCCGTGTAGGGGCTGGCTTTAGCCTGCCCTGGTTGGAACAAACCAAAACCATGCTTGAATGGTCGAGCTGTTTAGACCACGAGCTCATTCCTTTCTGCAAAAGTACCGCGGCTGGTTGTCAGCTGTTGATACCATGCTTTTTTATCAGATCATGCAGCGTCGGCCGGCTTGTTTTCAGCAATTTGGCCGCCTTGCTGATGTTATTGCCGGTCATCAGCAGGGCCTGGCGAACGCAGCGCTGCTCTGCCCGATCTCTTGCTTCCTGAAGGGTATAAAAGGATTCCTCTTCCCGGGGCGCCGGCCCCGGGGTCAGCCCCAGGTCTTCGGCAACAATCTTCTGATCGCTGCAAGTGGACAACGCCCGGCAGATACGATTATGAAGCTCCCGCACATTACCCGGCCAGGCATGGCCGGACAACGCCGCCACCGCCTCGGCGGACAATGAAACATTGCTGGCATTCAGGGATTCTGATTCGGTCCGAAGAAAGTGCTGGGCTATCAGCATGATATCTTCCGGCCGGTCTTGCAGGGGCGGCAGATCCACCGGCACCACGTTCAGCCGGAAAAACAGATCTTCCCGGAACCGGCCTTCTTCAACGGCCTTTTGCAGGTCGATATTGGTAGCCGCTATGACCCTTGCATCCACGGGAATGGAGCGGTTTCCGCCAACTCGCTCAATCGTCCCTTCCTGAAGGAACCGAAGCAGCTTCACCTGCATGGCCAGGGGCAGCTCGCCGATTTCGTCCAGAAATACGGTGCCGCCGTGAGCCTGTTCCAGCTTGCCGTTCTTTCTGGCGGTGGCGCCGGTAAACGATCCCTTTTCATGGCCGAACAACTCACTTTCCAGCAGGGTTTCGGGAATCGCACCGCAATTGATGATCACCAAAGGCCCCCCTGATCGCTGGCTGTGCTGATGCACGGCATGGGCCACCATTTCCTTGCCGGTGCCTGAATCTCCGGTTACCAGCACGGGGTAATCGGTTGTGCTCACCTTCTGAATCAGGGCAAAGGCCTTCTGCATCACGGGCGATATGCCCAGCATTCCGCAAAACGAGCCGCCTTTTTCCGTCTCCTCGGTGAGCCGGCGATTGGCCGCCTCCAGCGCGGCAAGGTTAAAAGTACGGCTTAAAATAACCTTCAGAATATTGACATCAATGGGCTTGGCGCAGAAGTCCGCCGCGCCCAGGGCTACCGCTTTCAACGCGTTTTCCTGCTCCGCATTGCCGGTTATCACGATCACCTTGGTGCTGGGGGCAAGGGTCCCCATTTCCTCCAGAAGGGCGAAGCCTTCATCCGGGGTGTCTGCCGAAGGCGGCAGGCCAAGATCCAGGGTCGCCACCGGGAACCCGCTGCTGGTCAGCAATTTCCTTGCTTTTTTGGCATCGCCGGCGATGGCGATATCATACACCTCGTCCAGCGACCACTTCAACTGCTTGGCCACCGAAGCCTCATCCTCGACGATCAGCAATTTTTCCTTTTCTTCCACAGCGCCCTCCTCTCAATCCCCAAAACCCGACCTGTCATTGTAGAACAATCAAAACACATTGCTTTTATAGTCATTTACCGTTCCCACGAAGGAGCGTGGGAACGAGAAAAAATTCATTGCTAACGGTCATCATTGCTAAGCTATAACGTATTTACTTGACATTAATTAACGATCCGTTTATAACTTACTTTTGTAATCTAGCAATAAACGGCGGGGGGCAATGAAACCAGGCATCACACCATCAAATGGTATGCGCAAAGCGCATGCCGGCGTTCTACAGTGGCAGGCACTCAGGTTACCCCCCTTCCCGTTCATCACTCCCCTGACACGGGCATACTGCACTTTAATTCGTAATTATATCCATCAATCCATTCAATACGCAACCGGAATTCTGATAATACTGATGCTTTTTCACCAGAACGGTTTCTGCGCCGCACTTTTTACCCCCCGCCTGTCCGTGGGGCACACCTATACCGACAACCTCTATTTGACCGATGAAAACGAGGAACACGATTTTATCACCACCATCACACCGGAATTTGACCTCAGCCTCACCGGCCGGCAAAGCGAGCTTTCTCTGGCCTATGCCCCGAGCTATGCGATCTATTCCCGGTTTTCGGAACACAATAGCCTTCGTCACAATGCGGACATGAATGCCGCTTCACAATTTTCCCGGCACACGCGAATCGAAATAAGTGATTCTTTTACGCGCACGGAAACGCCGGTCACGGACATGGATGCTGCTTTTTCGGAAGCAGACACCACGGTTCGGCAGGGAAGAGAGACCTACTATACCAACACGGCCGCTATTGATCTGATCAATGAATTCGGCGCCGACAATTCACTGGATATAGGGTACACGCACTACTTTATAAAAAACGATGACCCCGCACTGGAAGACAGCCAGCGCCACACCCCGTCTATTGCGCTGAGCTATTGGCTGATTCCCAACCGGCTTGGCACGGAATGGGAAGCAACCTACACAAACCGCCATTTTGAGGATTCTGAAAACTACAACGACACAAGCGGGCGGCTGCGGATTACAAACAGACTCAACCCCCGCTTTGACCTTTACCTGGAATACACCCATGAATGGACCCGTTATGAAGAAGACGGAATTGATTACCAGGTCTATAATCCCCTGATAGGCCTTCACTGGGAGAAATCCGAACGGCTGACATTTTCTGCCAGCGCCGGCTGGTTTTACCAGGATTATGATGATGAAGACTCCGAAGGCGGGGTCTCGGGAACGGTTTCCGCTCTTTATACAGGCGCACGGGGCACCACGGCAAGCCTGACCGGTACGGCCGGCTATGACCGCTCCGACAGCGGTGCCGAGCAGCTCGGGTTCACAAAATTTTACGGCGTTAGTGGCATGGCCGCCCGCCCGCTCGGCAGACGGCTTTCCGTGGATATCTCCGTCGACTACCGCCAGAACCAATATATGGAAATCCAACCGGAACGCACCGATGAAATATGGCGCGCCGGCACCGGCCTGACATACCAGCCACTGTCCTGGATAACATTGGCGGCCGATTATACCTTCCGCATGCTTGATTCAGACATCGACACCAACGACTACACGGAAAACAGAGGCGTTATCACCATTACCATGACACCCAGGCAGCCGATCAGGCTATAAATTTCTGCACAGGTGCAAGATGACACCCACCAACAACAACGCCGGTTTGTCCGTCAACCAATTGAAAACCGTTTCCACGTCGGTCACCTATGTCAACAACCTGAACCATTTGCTGGAGATGATTCTTGAAACCGGCAACCGGATAATGGGGGCAGGTGCCAGCTCCCTGCTGCTCCTGGATAAAAAGACGGGTAGCAAACTTCAGTTCAAGGTGGCCACCGGCGAAAAAAAGGAATCCATCAAGCAATTTGAAGTAAAAGTGGGGCAGGGGATTGCCGGGCATGTGGCGAAAACGGGCACCCCTCTTCTCATCGGCGACGCCGCCGAGGACAGTCGCTGGTACGGGTACATCAGCAACCAGATTGACGTAAAGATAAAATCCATTGCCTGTGTTCCCATGCTTTTAGACAAAAAAGTTATCGGCGTCATTGAGTTTATGAACAAGGCGGATGGCAGCGCATTCCAGGAAAGCGAACTTGAACTGCTCCGGGTCTTCGCCGACCTGGCGGCCATTGCCATCAGCAATGCCAGACAGTTTGAACTGGTGGAAAAAGAAAACCAGCGATTAAGAGAAGAGCTGGCCCCCACCCATCAGATCGTGGGGGAGAGCAGGGCCATTCAGAACGTAATTTCAGAAGGGATGAAGGTGGCCGACTCCATGGCCAGCACCCTGATTCTGGGAGAAAGCGGCACCGGCAAGGAGCTTCTGGCCCGTCTCATTCACCAGGCAAGCCCCCGAAGCCACAGGCCGCTGGTGACCCTGAACTGTGCTGCCCTTCCTGAATCGCTTCTGGAAGCTGAACTTTTCGGTTATGAAAAAGGCGCCTTTACCGGCGCCACCCGGCAGAAAACCGGCAAATTTGAACTGGCGGACAACGGCACCATCTTTCTGGATGAGATAGCCGAGATGAGTCCGCAGATGCAGGCAAAGCTGTTGCGGATATTACAGGACGGAATCTTTTACCGGGTGGGGGGCAATTCACCCATTTCCGTGGACATTCGCGTCATTGCGGCTACCAACAAAGATATTGCAAAGGCTGTCAAGGAAGGCCAGTTCAGAGAAGATCTGTACTACCGGTTGAATGTGGTGGAAATTCACATGCCACCCCTGCGGGAGCGCAAGGAAGACATCCGCCAGCTGGCCAATCATTTTGTCCAGATTTTCCAGGAAGAACGGGCAATGGCCGGCATCGAGATTTCCGACAAGGCCATGAGCAAAATGAAAGCCTATGACTGGCCGGGCAATGTGCGCGAACTGAAAAACGCCATTGAACGCGCCGTGGTCATGGGCAACGGAAAACAATTGCTGCCGGAGGACCTGCCCATGCTGTTTTCAGGCACATCAGCCAAGGATGATATCCCCGTCGGTCTGAGCCTTCAGGAAGCCGTGGATGAATTCAAAAAACGGTTCATTGAACTGAATCTTAAAAAGACAGACGGCAATCAGACCCGGGCCGCCAAAACCCTGGGCATTCAGCGGAGCTATCTATCCCGCCTTATTTCCCGCTACCGAATGGAGAAACAGAGCCGATAAAACACCCCCCGCCGGCCGAAGCATTGCCGCTGACGGCGTAGCTGCTGCTTGCACTGCCGGAGGAGCCGGTGTCGGTGGCCGCATCATCGGCGGACACATCCACTGCCCGGCTGCCAAGCCCGGAGGGGTCCTCGATAACGCCGTTGGCCGTCCCGTCATCGTCTCCCAGGCCGCCATCCACCAGGGCAATCGCCATTTCATCCCTTGCATCGTTAAACGTGACCTGATCGCTGCAATCCCGCCAT
>JAXHVL010000187.1:0-16857 GCA_034189225.1 Thermodesulfobacteriota bacterium | reverse complement strand
ACGAAGCCGTCAAAGAAAAGTATGCAAAAGAAAGGGCGCCCCGCAGCTTGGCCTTCGGCTTCCCTCGCAGGAACGGTTTTTTCGGCGCGGGCAGAAACTCGCCTGACCTTTTGTGCAGAGGTGCGGTAAGCCTCGTCTGCTCACACAGTCTGCCCGCGTCTTCCGAAAAAACCGCCCCTGCTCGGCTGCGCTGCAAGGGGCGGGGCACGTGTTGCTGTTCAGTTTTTTTTAACAGACTGACAACCATGGCAATAGACCCCGAATTTGAGGTTTTCGCAGTGTTTATTAACACGAAGGGGACGAATAAATGAAAATAATGCCTGAGCTTTCAGAGACACAGCTTGCATCGTCCCTGCAATATCTGCGCTGCCCCGCCTGCCTGAAGAATTTTCCGGGAAACGATGACAACGCAGGTGAGCTTGCGATTGGCCAGGGGAATGCGCTGCGCCTGGAATGCGGGACCTGCAGCGCATCCTACCCCGTGGTAAACGGGGTGATCGATTTTCTGCCCGGATATGAAGAGGCGTCCTCGCCGGGGCTGGCCCAGTGGTTCATGGAAAACCCCACGGTGGTCAACTTTTATGAAAAATACTTTCGGCCGGCATTCACACGGATGGGCTCGCCCATCCGGTATGATGAAGAAATTAAGTGGCTGAAAAGCGTCCTTCCCGGTGAACCGGTCCGGTGCATCACCGACCTTGCCTGCGGCACCGGCAAATATTCCCGGCTGCTGCACCGGCACCTGGGGCCGGACCTGGTTTTTGCCGTGGATATTTCCATGCCCATGCTGCAAAAGGCCGAGACAATGGCGGCCGCTGAAGGCGCCACCAACATCCTTCATGTCCGAGCCGATGCCGCCGCCCTGCCCCTGAAAAACCAGAGCATAAACGGCATCAACTGCTTCGGCGCCCTTCACCTCTTTCCGGAAACCGGCCGGACCATCGCCGAAATCGGCCGGATTGCCGCTGAAAATGCCTTTTTTACCTGCCTGACCGCCCGGAAATTGCCGATCTGGCGCCCCGTCCAGGTTCCCTTTTCAAAACTCTTTTCGTTTCATTTTTTTGATGAAGAATGGATGGAAGCGAGGCTGGCCCGGTCCGGGTTTCGTGATTTTCAAAAAACCGTCAACCGGATGGTGCTGATGTTTGCCTGCATAAAAGTGTAAAAAATACCATAAAGAAATATTTTTATTTCAACCATGAAGAACATGAAGAGCATGAAGTTGAAATTATTGTTAATTTTTTATTTCTTCATGATCTTCATGCGCTTCATGGTCAAAAAATCAGACTTTTTACGAATGCATCAAATAAAGACTACTGCCGAAGCCGGGCATATTCATCCTTAAACGAAGCCGCGTCCGGGTCTGTCTGATCCGGCGGGCACCGCATTGCCTGTGGCGATGGGGGTAACGGGGGCCTTTTGTTTATATGCGCCGGTGACGATGATCATCAGGGCCGGGGCCAGGACAAAATCCGCCAGCAGGGCAAGCAGGATGGTGATGCCGGTGAAAAACCCGAATCGCATGATGTGCGTGAGCGAGGCGGTCAGCAGAATAAAAAAACCACAACACAGCACCACCGAGGTTATCAGCAGCGCCCTGCCCACGCCGATCATGGTCAATCTTACCGCTTCATAGGCATCGCCGGTTCTCAGATAATACTTCCTGAAGTTATAAATGAAATGCACGGTATCATCCACCACCAGCCCCATGGCAATGCTGGCAATCATCAGGGAGGTAATGTCCAGGGGCACGCCCAGCGCACCCATGATGCCCAGGGTATAGACAATGGGAAAAATATTGGGAATCATGCTGTAAAGACCTGTTTTCAGCTCGCCCACGAGCAGGATCATCATAACGGTGATGATCCCGAAGGCCAGGACATAACTTTTGACCATGCTGTCCAGGGCCGCCGGGATGGTACGTGCCATCAGCGCGGCCATGCCAGTGATGGTGATATCAGCCATGTCTTCAAACATAACGGGCAGCCGGTTGTTCAGGTCCTGAATCAGTTTATCCAGGATCACCGAGTCCACCCACGGCACTTTAAAGCTGGCCCGGGTTTTGGAAAACTGGCTGTCAACAATGCTTTCCAGTTCATCGGCTCCGGCATTTTCAAACAGGAAAAACTCCTGGGCGATGGTATTGTAATCTTGGGGTATTTTGTAAAACGCATCTTTATTTTCATTGAGGGCCTTGTGGGTTTCCTTGAGAATATCGGTTATCGCGATGACCTTTCCCACGTAAACCCCCGGTATCTCGTACCCCTCAAAGGCATCGGCCATCTTGTCGATGCGGTTCAGAACCGCCGGCGAGTAAAGCCCGTTTTCCTTTCCCGTGTCAATCACCACCTCTACCTGGATAATCCCGTTGAGTTTTCTGTCGATGAACTGGATATCCTTTTTCACCGGAAGCCGGTCCGGGAAATACTCCACAATATTGTCCGAATAGCGCAGGTTGAAAACAAATACCATGGCAGCGGCAAAAACAGCCAGGCTGCACGCAACGATGGCAAAGGGATGGCGGGTGGAAAAGTTGGCGACACCCAGCAGCAGCCGGTCAATCATGGCGCTTTGGGCACCGGTTCTGGCTGACTTCCGTTTCAGAGGAATTAACGCCACCGCCGGCGGCAGCATAATAAGGGTATAGACCAGAGCCAGGATGACGCCGAGGGCCGCATAAAGCCCCAGATCCCCCATGGCAGCCAGTTCGGCAAAAGAAAAAGACAAAAGGGCAGCGGCCGTTGTCAGGGTCGTCAACACAACGGCAAGACCCGAGTGGCCCAGGGCATAGCCTATGGCCTCCTCCTTGGTATGCCCCTGGTCCAGTTGCTTGAAAAAAATCGCCAGAATATGCACCGAATCCGCCACGCCCACGCACAGAAGAAAGGCCGGCAGCACCGTTGTTGTCATCTTGATGGGCACATCCGCCCACGCCATCAGCCCCAGGGCGGAAAACGATGCCATAAGAACGATGATGGCCGGCAACACCACCCCGAAAAAACGGCGGAACAGGATGGCAAGAAACACGGTCATGACGATAAAGCTCAATAAAAAACAGCGCCGCATATCTTTCATTGTGTGGTGGTTAAAGATATTAAGTACCACCGGGCCGCCGGCAAGGGACAGGGAAAACCCTTCGGCCTCATAGTCGGCCATGATTTTTTCGACTCCCTTGACAAGGTTCTCGTTTTCTTCCTGAGAGAGATACCCGTTTTCGTCTTTGGTGTCGTCAGATAATGCTGCAGATGCGGCTTCCGTCATGGCCCCGTCATCAAACCCGTTGAGCACCGCCATGGTACCCGTGGTTTCTTCCACGTGATCCACATCCGCTTCCAGGATAACGGCAGTGGTTTTGCCGTCCGGCGAAATAATATAGTTGATATAATTGGGATTGTTCATGACCAGCGTTTTCAGCTGGTCAAAATCCACCTGCCGTTCTTCGGGCCAGTCTTCCAGCAGGTCTTCCACGATCAATTCATCTTCATCGCCCCAGGTGTGCCGAGCCGTTATAAGGCTGTTCACCTCTTTTAAATAGGGGACGTTGTCTTCGAGGTCGGTATGAAAAGCCTTTAAACGGCGTAAAAATTCCTCGCTGAAAATATCATCCGCCGTCACCGCCACCACGATAAAACGGTCCTGGCCGAACTGGTCCCGGAATTGGTCATAAATCTGCCGGCTCTCGTCAGTCCGGTGAAGCAGGGCATGGGCGGAGGTATCAACGGAAAGGGCCGGTAACTTATAGAAAATAACCCCCGCCAGAAGTACCGTCAGCACGAGGGTTTTACCGGGATTCCGATAAAGCCTTCGTGCGAAACGGTCAAAAAAAAGTTCGATACGGTCTTTGATACCGGGCATAGGTCAATAATGATAAAGTTGTAATCAAAATTATAATCGGGTTGAACAAAAAAATAACGCCAGTACAATAAACAATTTAAGTATGTCTGAAAACAAGACAAAAGAAAAGTGTTATTTATGTCACATGGAACCTGGAAGCCTGAAGGCTTCCGCTACACTTGACGATGGTGGCCTGAGGATGCATTTGTAGCGGTCCGCTGACCGGACCATCAAGATTTTAGTGACATATGACGATTGACATGACACTAAGGGTTCGTCACAAAATAACTTGAACAGTTGACTTGTTCTTTTTCCCGTCTTCTTTGTTGCTGCGTCGGTCAAATAGCTTGCTATTCTCTCTCCTCGCGCCTCGAAGACGGAAAAAATTCCGGCGCCAAATTTGCCCAACTTATTTTGTGACGAACCCTAATGAAATCGGCGATATTCTTGTGGCCGACCAGGCCATTGCCTCCCGGGTGCTGAAAATGGCCAATTCCTCCTACTACGGCATGCAGGGAAAGGGGTTCTCCATTCGCAAGGCCTCGGTTCGTGGAGTCGGTTTCCACGGGCATGAACACCGCATGACAGGATACCCCCGATGCCTGCTGCCCCACGGTTCAGCCCCGGTATCCACCCTTACGATAACAATTGTTTTTTGCTGCTTCCTGTGGTATAAATCAGGATTGTGCGATGATGCTGCCGAAGCATCAAGTTCTTATGCCAGCTGGGGGCTTTATGAAGATAAAATGTGAGAATTGCGCGAAAACCTATAAAATCCCGGATGAAAAAATCCTGCGATCCAGCAAGCCCATATCTCTGCCCTGCCCCTCATGCAAACATATCATTGAAATAAATCCCGGCAACCAGGGTGAAGCAGCGGCCGCCGCTTCCGCCGGCAAGCGCAAATATACAGTCAGGGCCGACGGCAGCGACACGCCGGTGGGAGAGGCCTTGCGTGCAAAAATCCTGAAAAAGAAAAATTATCTGCCGCCCATGCCCCAGGTGGTGTACAAGGCACGCAAAGTCCTTTCTGATCCCAATTCCAGCTTCAATGAGATTGGCGAAATCCTGGAAGCAGACCAGGCGATTGCCGCGCGCGTGCTCCGCATGGCGAACTCCGCTTATTACGGCATGAAAGGCCAGGTCTCCTCCATTCGGCAGGCATCTGTTCTGCTGGGTGTGCAGACCCTGGGAGAACTGATTACCGTAGCCGGCTCCTCCGAGCTGCTGGGCAGCAAGCTCAAGGGCTATGATTTCAGCTCGGGGCTGCTCTGGAAGCATTCGCTGGCCGTGGCCTATGCCTCGGAGATGATCGCTGAAAAACGTGATCCGGAAAAAAAGGAAGACGCCTTTCTGGCGGGTTTGATTCACGATTCCGGTAAACTTATGCTTGACCCCTTTATGTCTGAGCGCCGGGAGGCGATCACCGACTTTCTGGAAAACCAGGAAAAATCCTTCCTGGCAGCTGAACGGCATGTGCTCGAGCTGGATCACGGCGAGATCGGGTTTGATCTCTGCCAGCAGTGGAACATCCCCAAAGCCCAGGCCATTGCCATCCGGTATCATCACGCCCCGGCCGAATCCGACAGCAACCAGCTTGCCTACATCCTGCACATGGCCGACTGGCTGGCCATGCTCGGCGGGTTCGGGGCCGATTTCCCCGGCATTCTGGACAGCATGGACAACAATGCCATGGAAATGCTTGGATTAACTAAGCAAGACACAGACACGATTTTAAGCAATGTGGTGGAATTTGTCTCGGCCGTCTCAAGTGACCTTGATGAGGACTGATGACGACGACCGTTTAAACACCGGACCGGCATATCGTGAACGCACAAAGCCTTAAGACAATTATCGCCGTTAACCTTGCCGTTCTTCTCCTGGTTTCCGTCCTTCTGATTGATCTGCTCGTCGTTGCCAATGGTCAGAAAACCTTTATCCGGGATAAAACACAAGCGGGTATCATGCTGGCGTCGGAAATCCGGCCATACCTTTTTCAGGGCAGGCATCCCCAAAAATCACGGGTCAAAAACTCACTTGACACCGGTGACCGACAGAATATCCAACGCAGCGCAAGCCTCGCCGGAATCAGTGCAACCGTTATCATTGCGGCAAACGGGAACATCCTTTATTCGGACATCCCGAATGACGCTCCGGTCCGGGATGACCTGATCAAGCTGGCCGCGCGGACATACAAAACCGGCAACAGCTGCCGTATCTTCAGCGGCAAGACATGGGGGGTATTTCTGGTCCGTAACCAGTATCTCCTGATGTCCCGCCCCATTTTATCCGACAACGATGCGGTCGCGGCAGGCGTGGGAATGGTCATTGATCTTGAAGCGTTTTATGCCCGGCAACGCGGCAGCCAGGCGATGATCTTCGTCTACGGCTTTCTGAATATTCTGACCCTGACGGTTCTGGGAACCTATCTCATCAGCAGGGCCGCGGTAAGACCCATTCACCGCCTGGCGAAAATCGCCGAAGGGTATAAGGAAGACAATGAATTCAGGCCTTTTCTGGACCGTGAAAAAAATGAATTCCGGCAGCTGTCCAGCTCCCTGAACCGCATGGTCAAACGCATCTCCGAAGATAAGCAGCAGCTTCAGGCGTCCCTCAATAATCTTGAAAATGCCAACTGGCAAATCAAACAACGCCAGAATGAATTGATCCGGGCGGAAAAGCTTGCTTCCGTTGGCAGGCTTTCGGCGGGCATAGCACATGAAATCGGCAACCCCGTGGGCATTGTCCTGGGATACCTGGATATGCTGGGCCGGGAAGGACTTAACGAAGCGGAAAAAAATGACTATATTAAACGATGTGAATCCGAAATCAACCGCATTAACGCCATCATCCGGGAACTCCTGGATTTTTCCCGCCCGTCGCCCCAGGCAGAAGACGCCACATCCATCCACCAGATCATCACGGAAACCATCAACATGCTCGATGTCCAGCCCCTGATGAAATCGGTCACCACCCGCCTTTGCCTCGAGGCTGCGCATCACCACGTATACGCGGTACCGGGAAAATTGCGACAGGTCTTCATTAACCTGCTGATCAACGCGGCGGATGCCGTTTCCATGAACAATGGCGCCGCCGAAGAGCCCTTCGTGGAAATTGCCACCATCAACCGATCCGCCGCGGATACGGACACCCATTCCGCCGGCAGTGACTTTATCGACGTGACCATCACCGACAACGGCCCGGGTATAGCAGACAAAGATATGGAAAATATTTTTGATCCGTTTTATACTACCAAGGAGCCGGGAAAAGGCACCGGTCTCGGCCTTTCGGTATGTTTCATGATTGTGGAGAACATGGGCGGCCAGATCAACGCGGACAGCCCTCCGGCCGGTGGAACGACCATAACGGTCCGCCTGCCCGTGGCCGACATCGAAACGTAACAATACAGCGGCAATAACCCCCTATGCATGAAAACAGCTCCCATATTCTCGTGGTCGACGACGAAGCCAACATGCGGCACATGCTTTCCACTATGCTTGGCAAGGAGGGATATGTCGTGGACACCACTGAAGACGGACAACAGGCCCTTGCCAGTCTCAATACCGGTGGCATCGCCTATGACTTTATTCTCTGCGACATCAAAATGCCCAACATGGACGGCCTGGAGTTCTTAAAAAACGCCCGGGAAGCCGCCCCCGATACCACGGTGATCATGATGTCCGCCTACGGTACCATAGAAACCGCAGTGGAGGCCATGAAGCTGGGGGCGTATGATTACATCTCCAAGCCTTTCAAGTCCGATGAAGTCCTGCTGACCCTGAAAAAGGCGGCCGAGCGTGAAAAACTGAAATCTGAAAACCTGCGCCTGAGAAAACAGCTCGACGATATCCGGGATGATTATATCCACGGCAACATGGTGGCAAAAAGCCGGCCCATGCAGTCGGTGATCCAGATGATCGCCAAGGTGGCCGGCTATGACACCACCGTTCTGATCACCGGCGAAAGTGGCACCGGCAAGGAACTGGTGGCCCGCAGCATTCACTTTAACAGCAAACGATCCAAAAATCCTATAATACCGGTAAATTGTGGTGGAATACCGGAGAACCTTCTTGAGAGTGAGCTCTTTGGCCATGTCAAGGGGGCGTTTACCGGTGCAGACAAAACCAAGGCGGGAATCTGCGAAATCGCCCATAAGGGCACCCTGTTTCTGGATGAAATCGGCGAGCTGCCGTCGTCGCTCCAGGTCAAACTTCTGCGGGTGCTCCAGGACAACGAGATACGGCCCGTGGGATCGTCCACCACCAAAACAATCGATATCCGTGTTGTGGCGGCCACGGCCAAAAACCTGGAAAATGAAGTGGCCCGGGGGAATTTCCGGGAGGATCTTTATTATCGCCTGAATGTACTGAACATCAAGCTGCCGCCCCTGCGGGACCGGGCCGAGGACATTCCCCATTTGTGCCGGTGGTTCATTGACAACTTCAACGAAAAGCTGGGAAAATCCATTGCGGAGATCGCGCCTGCGGCCATGGCCGTGCTGATGAATCACACATGGCCGGGCAATGTACGGGAACTGGAAAACATCATCGAGCGGGCGGCGGTTATGGCCGAAGGCAGCCGGATAACGGCCGGGGAATTTCCCCGGGAACTGGGGCAACCTGCGGCAACCACACCTGCCACGGACGGTACAACCATTGATGCGGCAGGATTTGACGGCTATTCCCTCAAGGCTGCCAAAAAACTGTTTGAAAAACAACTTATTGAAAAAGCCCTGGCCAAAACCGGCGGCAACCGCACCCGGGCCTCCCAGCTGCTGGAAATCAGCCATCCCTCATTGCTGAGCAAGATCAAGGAATACGACATCAAGGAATAACCCCTACCCCTTCTCCACATTCTGCCAGAAAGGCGCAAGCCGACGCTGGTCAATCATGCCCAGATTCACGGAAAGGGGCTCCTTGTTGTTCGCTGCGCGCCGGACCCAGTTTTCGATTTCCGCCGCAAGCGCCTCTTCCCCCACGCCCTCCCGGACACCGTTCCGCCTGTCGTTATCCAGCAGACCTGAATTGAGGAACATCCAGTTATCAGCCGTCTGCCCCACAATACCGGTGTGCCCCCTGGCAGGGGTGGAAAACGACAAAACCGCCCCTTCCTGTAGGCGGGGGAGAATATCGCGTTTTATCTGCTCAAGCGTTGCCGTAGGATCGCGAATATCGTTAAAGGATTGTCCATAGGCATGCCTGCCCACCGTCTGAATCAACCCCTCGCCGCTCAGGTATCGATTGACAGGTGCGCCCTCGGACCGGGCGCGGTTCATCAGGACCGTCTTTAAGCCGCCCGCGCCATTATACTGAACACCTAGGTCCTTCAGTCCCTGTACCACCAGCTCATAACAGTCCAGCATCTCATAGGGCTGTCCCCGGTAGGCCCGCACCGCTTTCACGAATTCCTGCTGAAACAACGCGTCATCGCCCGCGTCATAGTCACCGTCCGGGGAAAGGCTGCGCTGTGCCACCCCTGGAATGCTGTTGTCCTGTGGGCCGGCAACTGGATCATCATGAGTCCAGGTTATTTCCCGGGTCTCCGGATGCATATAGATCGCCGTATTTTCGGGAATCCGGGTGTATGGTTTGTGCCGGTTGACCGGCGAATGCACGATGCGCCAGCAATCCCGGCGGAATTGAGGATTGTCCACCAGAAGATGGGATACCGTGGGTTGTTTTTTGGAAATCACACCCAGGCAGATATTGCCGCTGCCGGCAGCTGGTTGTCGGTTTCCTGACATTGCAGCGGATTTCACCGCCAACAATCCGGCAAAATCCATGTCCGGTGATTTAAAACATCGGCCAGTTGAAACAGGGACTCCTGCTTTAATATTGTTTACAATCGGTATGGCCATGATTTCAATCTATTGTACGTTATTATCATTGACGGCTTCGTAAAAAGTCCAATATCTGCGTTGCGATGCATCTCTCGTCATGTCACGTACGCCTATGTACGCTCCATTCCTCGAGATACATCGGCGCCTTGATCTTGAACTTTTCACTTTGCCGTCGGCAAGCGACTTTTTACGAGTGTATCATCATTCAGATCGGCAGAAAACACCGAAACATTCCGATATATCGACTATAATTTCAAGCAAAATTGATGCCACTAGAAATTTATTGACACAGAATACCATGGCTGACTCGCTAAAAGTACCATAAAGCGATATTTTCATTTAAACCATGAAGAACATGAAGTTAAGATAATTATTAATTTTTATTCCTTCATGATCTTCATGCGCTTCATGGTCAAAAAAATCAGACTTCCAAGGAACTTAACGTGGTAATTCATTCAAAATCAAAGTACTTCTTTAACCACGGAATACGCGGAAGGGCACGGAAAGAGCACTCAAAGATTCTCTGCGTTCCCACGCAGGAGCGGGGGAACGAGAAAAATATTCGTGTCGATTCGTGTGTATTCGTGGACGGTTTTTTTGACCACGAATCGGCACGAATGGACACGAATAGCCCGCAACTCCGTAGGTTGGGTTGAGCAACGCGAAACCCAACAGCCAGATGTTGTTTTCGTTCCGCAACACAACCCACCAACTGAACAGCAACACGTGCCCAGCCCCTTGCAGCGCAGCCGAGCAGGGGCGGTTTTTTCGGAAGACGCGGGCAGACTGTCTGAGCAGACGAGGCTTACCACATCTGCACAAAATGACAGGCGAGTTTCTGCCCGCGCCGAAAAAACCGTTCCTGCGAGGGTAGCCGGAGGCCTAGCTGCGTGGGCGCCCTTTCTTTTGCATACTTTTCTTTGACGGCTTCGTAAAAAGTCCAATATCTGTGTTGCGCTGCATCTCTCGTCATGTCACGTACGACTAAGTACGCTCCATTCCTCGGGAGTGATAGGGCTGCGCCGTATCTTGAACTTTTTACTTTGCCGTCCCAAATCCGATTTTTTACGAGACCATCTTCTTTGGGCGAGCAAAGAAAAGTATGAATGAAAAAGCAGAAAAAAACCATTTTGGGATGGAAACCCATCACAGAGGATGATCAAGACGAAAGACCGTGCCGTCTTTTTCAGAGGAGGTAAAGCTTACCCGGCCACCGAGCAGTTTTTCGCCGAACAGCTTCATAGAATAGGTGCCCAGGCCTCTTCCTTCCTGATGTTTTGTGCTGTAATTGCGCTGGAAGACCCTTTTTGCCGCGTCCGGGGGAATGGCCTGACGGTTCCATACACAGAACGAGAGGATGCCGTCCCAGTGCTCGGCCCATATTCTGACCATCCCCCCGGGCTCGGTTGCTTCAAAAGCGTTAATCACCATGTTGCACAGCACCCGCATGATCACCGAAAGATCGGTTGTAATGGCGGTATCCAAGGCTTCTCCGACAACCACAAGGTGCTTATCCCTTGCCACCGGATGATTGGCAAAAAATGTTTCTAGTTCTTCAAGTATTCCCGAGGCCGTGGTGTCATGCCAGAGGGCCTGAAACTGAAGAATGCCGTCTTTGGAAAGCGCCCGTTGAATCGCCACCTCTCTGTAAAGCCGCATTGACGCCTGATAAATATCCCGGGCATACGCCGACGGCGATTCTTCCAGCAGCAACTGGGTGTTGCCCACAAGCATACCGATAATATTGTTCACATCATGAAAAAACGTGCGTTCCAGCGCGGCCCGCTGCTCCTGTTTGGTGATATCCTGAAGGAAAAGCAGAAGAAAGCGGCGTCCTTCTAAAAAAATCGGCTGGGAGCGCACCAGCATGGCCAGATCCACCTGGCTGCCGTCCCGGTTGGCGGATAACGCGCAGACCCGTTCCGCCGGCTTATCCTGGTTCAGGCTTGCCACGATGGCAATGGCCGCACCGCAGGTACTGCAATATTCCGTCGTACCGCAGCCCGCCGGATCCTTTTGGGCGTGTATACAATCGAGAGCCTCCCCCGGCCGAAGGCCCAGAGCTTCGGACGGATCGTCAATCCCCAGCATTTTCAGGAATGAATCATTCAGGGAAACAATCTGGCGGTGTTCATCCAGAATGGCCAGCAGACCGCTGATGGAATGCAGAATACCGTCCATAATGGCATTGTGACTGACAAACAGGATCTCATCAGCCAGCTTCGTTTCGGTTGCTTTTTCCGGAGCGGCAAACCAAGTATCCATGGAATCCTCATGTAAAGCTGATTGATGTTCCCAGCTGGAAGGACACTATTTAATATGCGGAAAGCATAACACTTTCCTAGTTTCTTCGCAAGCATTACCATTTCCATTACCCAATCCGGCCCCTCTGGCGGCGGATGTTTACTACTGATGTTTACTATTG
This sequence comes from Thermodesulfobacteriota bacterium, assembly GCA_034189225.1. Taxonomy (GTDB): domain Bacteria; phylum Desulfobacterota; class Desulfobacteria; order Desulfobacterales; family Desulfosudaceae; genus JAXHTY01. The sequence goes on along the minus strand of JAXHVL010000187.1, from coordinate 4,759 downwards.
ACAAGCCGGCTTATCTCTTCCAGAATCTGTTGAATATGATTCAATAACCCTAAATTATCAGAAAGGGTATGAACCGCCATGAAACCTTTTTCCCCCAACATTATCGCCAACCGGATTCAATGCCATGCTTCCCGTAACCCCGAAGGCGAGGTCGCTGTTTACGGCGACCGGCGACTTATCTGGCGCGAACTGTCAGTCCGCGTGTTCAAACTGGCCAACCGGCTGATCGCAAACGGGGTTTCGCCGGGGGATAAGGTCGCGCTGATGTTCCACAACTGCCCGGAATTCATTGAAATAAACTATGCCGTCCAGGTGACGGGTGCCATCCCCGTGCCGGTGAATTACCGGTTCAGCGCCAATGAAATCACTTATCAGATCAACCATTGCGATGCCGGCATCTTCTTTTATGAAGATACATTTAATGAAACGGTGGCGCAGGCGATTCCCGAACTCACCGCCATTCGCCGGTTTATCTGCAAAGGGGATACATCCGACGTCACCGATGCCGAGGCCTATGAAAGCTTCCTGGCATCGGGCAGCGCCGATGATCCGAAGATTCCCACGGACTGGTCCGATGTGGCCGTCATGATTTACACCGGCGGAACCACCGGGTTTCCCAAGGGGGTTATGCTCACGTACCAGGGACACCTGGACATGTTCTGCCATTTGTTTGCATCCATCGCCACCCGCATGGCCGATGTAACCCTCTCCAAACAGCAGGTCCATGATCTCACCCAAACGATCGCTCTGCCCGGCCTGAGTTTTCTATCGGGCCTGATCAACACCCGGTTCGGCAAACGGATTCTGCGCAGCAAAAAAACCTACAATTCGGTTGAAAAGGCCTTGCGGTACCTGTTCACCCACCCGGAAAACGCCGGGATGGTTTATAAAACCACGATTCGTTTCATGACCCCGTCCATGCCTTTTTTTCATGATGCATCGTATCAGATCCTCATGCTTTGCGTATTTGCCGGCAATATCTGCTCAATATTAGTGCCGGGCGCCACCTTTGATCCGAAAAAAATTCTTCAGGCCGTGGAAACCGAAAAACCCCTTTTCATGGCCAACGTGCCGACGGGCTGGAAAAAACTGGTGTCCTTTCCCGAATTTCACGATTATAATGTCAGTTCCCTCATGGCCGCGGCAACCGGCGCCGGCGCCTGCTCAGCAGACCTGAAACGCAAAATCTTTGAAAAATTCCCCGGTATCGTTGTCATTGATATTTTCGGCCAGACCGAAATGACCCCGATCACCACCTTCCGTATCGACACCGGCCCGGAAACCGTCAAGGAACGCTCCGTGGGCAAATCCATCCTGGAGACCCGCGTGGTGGATGAAAACGGCAAAGATGTCGCACAGGGGGAGGTGGGCGAAATACTGTACCGGTCAAGCTGGATCATGCAGGGCTATTACAAGGACGAAGAAAAAACAGCCGAAGCCCTGAACGACGGATGGTTTAAAAGCGGGGACCTGGGCTATATCGACGAAGAGGGAGAAGTCCGGCTGGTGGACCGTAAAAAGGAGTGCATCAACACCGGCGGGGAAAAGGTCTTTCCCCTGGAGGTGGAAGAGGTGCTGCACCACCATCCCCACGTGGATGAAGTCTGCGTCATCGGGGTACCGGACGAGGAATGGGGCCATTCCATCCGGGCCGTGGTGCAGCCCGTGACCGGCACAGATCCCGACCCCGGGGATATCCGGGAATTCTGCCGGGGCAAGCTTGCCGGCTACAAAATCCCCCGCTCCGTGGTGTTTGTGAACGAACTCCCTCTCTCGCCCGTGGGCAAGGCACTGCGCGCCAAGATACGGGAACTATACGGCCAGCCGGAGGTTACATGAATTTCCAGGTGGTGGTCCCGTCCGGCAGATCCTCCAGCACCACATTCATGTCCGCCAGCTGATCCCGGATTTTGTCGGCCGTGGCAAAATCCTTTTCCTTTCTGGCCTTTGCCCGGGCCTGGATCATCTCCTCGATCTGCGCCGGGTCCACCGACTCTTTTGCCGCGGCCGCCGACCGCCGGGACTCAAAATAGGCCGTGGCCGGGGCATTAAAAAGCCCCAGAATGCGGGCCATCTTCAGCATGTCATCCCTGGCCGCGCAAAGGGCGTCGCCCGTCTGCCCGCCGTCCAGCAATTTATTAACCTGGCGGGCCGCCTCAAACAGCACCCCAATGCCTTTGGCCGTGTTAAAATCATCGTCCATGGCCGCGCAGAAGCGCTCCCAGTGTTGCCCGCCGGCCTGCGTCTCCGGATCGGAATCACCGCAGATATCCCCGCTCTCTTGACTACGGCCAAGAGCGGTATAAAGCTTTTCGATACCGGCAGTGGCATCGTGCATGGAGGTATCCGTAAAATCCACAGGGCTCCGGTAATGGTTGGACAGCAGAAACAGGCGGATGGCCTCGGGATGAAATTCGCCCACAAGGTCCTTGACCATCTTGAAATTGTTCAGCGACTTGGACATCTTTTCCTGGTTGATGCGCACAAACCCGTTGTGCACCCAGTAGCGGGCAAAGGGCTTGCCGAATGCCGCCTCTGACTGGGCGATCTCGTTTTCATGATGAGGGAACACAAGATCTTTGCCCCCGCCGTGAATATCAAAGGTTTCTCCCAGAAATTCAGAGCTCATGGCCGAGCACTCGATGTGCCATCCCGGCCGGCCCCTGCCCCAGGGGCTGTCCCAGGAGGGTTCGCCGGGCTTTTCCGCCTTCCACAGCACAAAATCAAAGGGATTTTTCTTCTTCTTGTCTACATCCACCCGGGCGCCCGCCTCCATCTCATCCAGCCGGCGGCCGGACAACTTTCCATAACCGGGGAAAGCGTCAATGGAAAAAAACACGTCCCCTTCCACCGCATAGGCGATCCCCTTGTCCATGAGCCGTTCAATCACATGAATGATCGCCGGAATATGCTCCGTGGCCTTGGGCTCGATGGTGGCCCGTTCCACAAAAAGGCCGTCCATGTCCTCGTAAAACTCCCGGATGTATTTTTCCGCTATCACTTGTGACGACACACCTTCGGCCCGGGCCTTATCGATAATCTTGTCATCCACGTCCGTGAAGTTCCGCACATAGGTGACTTCATATCCCCTGGCCCGCAGGTACCTCGCAATCACGTCAAACACCACCACCGACCGGGCATGGCCGATATGGCACGGCCCGTAAACCGTGGGTCCGCACACATACATCCCCACCTTTCCCGGTTCCAGCGGTTCAAAAACTTCCTTCTTTCCCGACAATACGTTGTAGATATTCAGTGGCATATTTTAATTCTCTTTTTTTTCGCGTAAAACATTCCATAAGCACTGTTTCAAAAACCCGGGCCTGGGTGGCTTCGTAAAAAGCTCAAGAGCAAGGCGTCGCTGCATCTCGAGGAATGGAGCGTACTTGGCTGTACGTGACATGACGAGATATGCAGCGCAACGCAGCTATTGAGCTTTTTACGAAGTCACCCGTAACAACGCCACACATGTCGCGGCGATCCCTTCCCCGCGCCCCGTCACCCCGAGGCCTTCGGTGGTAGTGGCCTTGACATTGATGCATCCCGCGTCAATGCCCGCCGCGGCCGCAAGGTTGGCGGCCATCTCCAGCCGGTAAGGCCCGAGCTTCGGTGCCTGGGCAATAACAGTGGCATCAATATTGACCACCGCAAACCCCTTTTCTTGTATCGCCCGCGCTGCCTTCTCAAGCAGTCGGATGCTGTATATATCCTTGAAGGCTGCATCCGTATCCGGAAAAAGCATGCCGATATCACCCAGCCCAGCCGCGCCCAGGATGGCATCGCAGACCGCATGGGTGAGCACATCCGCATCCGAGTGGCCGGCCAGCCCCTTTTCAAAAGGGACAGTCACCCCGCCCAGCACCAGTTTCCGGTCTTTCACCAGCCGGTGCACATCATATCCGGATCCGATCCGCATTGCGAGCCTCCTGAAACCCTTGTTCATACACCCGATAAATGATTTATACAACCAGATTCGGCCCGTTTCCGTCAAGATAATATTTGTGCTTCCGGCCCCATTTGCTTCTGCGGGCACAGGAAGAATTCACCGCGGAGGGCCCAACCTGCCAGCCTCGTTTCCTCGCTTCAACGTGGTATCGCAAAAATATTCGTGTCGATTCGTGTATATTCGTGGGCGGTTTTTTGACCACGAATCGGCACGAATGGACACGAATAGCCCGCAACCCCGTAGCTTGGGTTGAGCAACGCGAAACCCAACAGCCAGATGTTGGGTTTAGTTCCTCAACCCAACCTACCGGCCAACCACAAGAACCACGGAATACACGGAACACACGGAAAGGCAACGCCAACACCCCCTTTCCGTGTTAAAAAAAACTGGTCTTACCACGAAGATCACGAAGGACACGAAGGCCATTTGCCGCCTTCTTCGTATCCTGTGTGATCTTCATGGAATTCGTGGCAGACCTTTCTCTTTCCGTGTATTCCGTGGTTAAAACCTTTTCCCCTCGTATTGCCGTGACTTCCGTGGTGAAAAAGCGTATCAGCACTTATCTTAAATGATGGTCTCGCAAAAAGTCACTTTGGGATGGCAAACTCAACAACCACCCCGGCCTTTGAGCTGATATTTATTACCACGAAGAGCACGAAGGGCACGAAGATATATGCATAGAACATTAAACGGGAGCGATAAATCTGCCCGCCTAAAGGCGGGGGCTTTAACCTTGATTGAGACCAGTAACTTGCGCGAGGAATGATCTGGAGGGGCGAACCTTGTGTTCGCCCGATCAGAGGGCGAACACAA
>JAXHVL010000186.1:0-5226 GCA_034189225.1 Thermodesulfobacteriota bacterium | reverse complement strand
GGGCGAACCTTGTGTTCGCCAATTGATCGGGCGAACACAAGGTTCGCCCCTACAGGATGTCTCTCGAGATGCATCGGCGCCTTGTTCTTGAACTTTTTACTTTTCACAGGACACTGGGAGAAATTCCATGATTATTGATGCGCATACCCACATATTTCCGGATGAAGTAAGACAGAGCAGGTCCAATTATTTCGAGGGGGAGGGGGCCTTCAAGCTTTTGTATGAGTCGGACAAGGCTCGCCTGGCCGGCGCCGACGACCTGGTGGCCTGCATGGACGAGCAGGCCGTGGACAAGGCGGTTACCTTTGGTTTTCCCTGGCAGCAGCCCGATTATGTCAAGCGCCACAACGATTACATCATCGAGTCCCAGATCCGATACCCCGGCAGGCTGATAGGCTTCTGCTGCGTGGATATGTATGGCCCGGAGCCTGCCCGCGAGGTGGAGCGTTGCCTGGACGCCGGACTTGCCGGGGTGGGGGAATTGGCCTATTACCTCGCCGGCATTGACGAAGAAGCCATCAAGCGCCTGGCTCCCATCATGGATATCTGCCGATCGGCGGATAAGCCGGTTATGCTGCATACCAATGAGCCCGTGGGGCACGTATATCCCGGCAAGACACCGGTGACCATGAAACAGATATACAACCTCGCGCTGGCATTTCCGGATAACCGGATCATCCTGGCCCATTGGGGCGGCGGGATATTTTTTTTCAAGCTTCTCAAAAAAGACGTCAAGGATGTATTGAAAAATATCTGGTTCGATTCGGCAGCGTCTCCCTACCTTTATGACAAAGCGATTTATCGTGTGGCCGGCATGCTGGCGGGTACCGATAAAATTCTCTTCGGCACGGATTTTCCTCTGCTTCAGCCCAAACGATATCTCAGTGAAATTGAAGGCGCCGACCTCAGCGACCGGGAAAAAGCCATGTTTCTGGGGGAAAACGCCGCGAATTTACTGGGCCTGTAAATCAGGACAGCATAGCCCCTGACCTTTATCGCCAGCTCTCATTCTGCGTAAGTCTCAAAATTTAATCCTCAAATCCGCAAAGTATTCCTCCGGTTAAAATTTTCGCCTTCCTTGAACTCGACCAAAATATCTAATTTCTGTATGGACACTAGCAGGTTTCAGGAATCTGCCTTCAAGCATGTGTCGGGATGATCGGGGAATACGGTAATATGCAAAAGGAAATACTGGTTTTGCCTTATTTTGTTTTGAAAGTTACATGTGATACTGGATGTGTATAAGGATTTGAATAGGAATAATGTTCAATACGGCATTATGAATAAGGGGGCGCGCAACGAACGATGCAAAATCCGTTTGGGAAAAAGAATAAAGAAAAAACCTATGATGTTATTGTGATCGGGTCGGGTTCCGGCATGCTGGTGGTGGAAAATGCCATCGCGGCCGGGCTACGAACGGCGCTGGTGGATAAGGGGCCGGCCGGCGGGACCTGCCTGAATGTGGGATGCATTCCTTCCAAAATGCTGATTGCCGCCGCCGACCGCGTGATGGAAATTAATGAGGCGGACCGGTTCGGTATTGCCGCCGAAATCACCCATATTGATTTTCCCCGGATCATGGCGGAAATGCATTCGGCGGTTGCGCCGGATCATCAGCGCATTCATGAAAACCTGGCTGCGGATCAGCGGTTTGATTATTATGAAGGCCAGGCCGCGTTTGTGGACGAATACACCCTTTCCGTAAATGAAACTCGGATCCGGGGAAAGGCCGTTTTTATCGCCGCCGGCGCAAGACCCCTGATCCCGGCTCTCGAGGGCCTGGATCAAGTAGATTATCTCACCAGTGAATCCCTGCTATCGCTGAAGCGCCTGCCCGAACGGCTGGCGATTATCGGCGGTGGATACATCGCCGCCGAGTACGGCCATTTTTTTTCGGCCATGGGCAGCGAGGTGACCGTTATCCAGAACGCCGAACGGATGGTGCCGCGGGAGGAGCCGGAGATATCCCAGATCCTTCAGGCGGCGTTTTCCCTACGGATGACGGTGCACACCAACGCAGCGGCCCGGTCCCTTAAAAAAAGGGACAATGGCTGCGAGATCACTGTGAGGGATAACCCCAGCGGCGACACCTTCACCGTCCATGCCGATGCGGTGCTGATTGCCGCCGGCCGGGCTTCTAACGCCGACCTGCTGCAGGTGGAAAACACCGGCGTGGCGCTCGACGAAGGCGGATTTATTGAGACCGACGGCCTCATGCGTACCAGTAAACCGGGAATCTGGGCATTCGGCGACATAAACGGCAAAAAGATGTTTACCCATGTTTCCTATGAAGAGGCCGGCCTTGCCTGGCGCAATTATCAAAATGATACCACCCGGCCTTTTGATTACCTGCCCACGCCCAGGGCGGTGTTCAGCCATCCCCGTATCGCGTCGGTGGGGCTCACCGAGGCCGAGGCGCGGGAGCGGTACGACAACATCCTGGTGGGGCATGCAAACTACAGCGATGTGGCAAACGGCATGGCCCTTCGGGACAAAGATGGGGTTGCCAAGGCCATCGTGGACAAGTCAAGTTACCGGATTCTGGGCTTCCATATCGTCGGTCCCCATGCGGCCATTCTCATCCAGGAGATCGTCAATGTCATGGCCCTCGGCGGTCAGCTGAGGATGCTGGCCGGCACCATGCACATTCATCCCGCCCTCAGCGAACTGATATTGAAACCCTTTGGTAATCTTTCGTGAGATTCGTGTCGATTCGTGGGCGGTTTTTTTCCCACCAATTGGCACGAATTTTCACGAATGCGCAAATGGCAGCAGCCTCAGCCAGATTGCAACGTTGGGTGGCACTGGCAAAGCCGTAAGGCCTGCCAGCAAGGAACTTAATCTGCCAATTTGAGAAAAAGTTGCCTCTCGCTAAGACGCCAAGACCGCAGAGAATGAAAAGAATATTCTTTGCGATCTTGGCGGCTTGGCGAGCGTATAACTACTATAAAGTGCGGACATTCAATCAATAATCAAGAAGCAATGACGGCAAAAAATGATGCCGCCGGCCCGAAGTTCCTTTCTGGATTAATACCGCCGCAGCGGGGTTGGAAGCTTTTTACGAAGCCGTCTTCTTTGGGCGAGCAAAGAAAAGTATGAATGGGCAATATTTTTTTTACCCCGATGCATGCCGGTTCATGATCTCTTTTAACTGACCCCCGTAAATGTTTTCTTCTTCAAGTAGAAACTGCGCCCCTTCTTCAAGGGCCGCGTGGTGGGCCTGAATGATTTCCATGGCCCTGTTGTACTGAGTGTCCAGGATCGCTTTAATCTCCTCGTCGATGATTTTTGCAGTGGATTCACTGTAATCCTTTTCACCGGGCAACATGTCGCTGCCCAGCATGCGGTTCTTTTTTCTGCTGTCCTCAAAATAGGACTGTCCCAGCCGCTCGCTCATCCCGTATTCCTTGACCATGCTGCGGGCGATGTCGGTGGCCTTGGCCAGATCGTCATGGGCGCCGGTGGAGATGGACTGGAAATGGACCGTTTCGGCGGCGCGGCCGCCCAGGGTGACGGCGATTCTGTTCAGCAGTTCTTCCCGGCTCATGAGAAACCGGTCTTCGGTGGGCACCTGCTGGGTGTAGCCCAGCGCAGCTACGCCCCGGGGGATGATGGAGATTTTCCGGACCGGATCGGTTTTGGGCAGGCTCAGGGCCACCAGGGCGTGGCCGCATTCGTGATGGGCGATAATCCGCCGTTCTTCTTCATTGATGACCCGGTTGCGTTTTTCCAGCCCGGCGATGATTCGCTCCACGGCCTCCTGAAAATCCGCCATTGCGACAGCCTCCTTGTTGCGGCGCACGGCCAGCAGAACCGCCTCGTTGACCAGGTTGGCCAGGTCGGCCCCCACAAACCCCGGCGTCATGCCGGCCACGGTCTCAAGATCAACGTCATCGTTCATGTTAACGGATCGGGCATGGATATCGAGAATTTCCAGGCGGCCTTTCTTGTCCGGCCGGTCCACCAGAATGTGACGGTCAAACCGGCCGGGCCTCAGCAGGGCCGGATCCAGGACTTCGGGCTGGTTGGTGGCGGCCATGAGGATCACGCCGATGGTGGGATCAAACCCGTCCATTTCCACCAGAAGCTGGTTCAGAGTCTGCTCCCGTTCGTCGTGACCGCCGCCCATGCCGCCCATTCCCCGCGCCTTGCCCAGGGCGTCCAGCTCGTCAATGAATATGATGCACGGGGCCTTCTGCTTGGCCTGGGAAAACAAATCCCGCACACGGGCTGCGCCCATGCCCACGAACATTTCCACAAACTCGGAGCCGCTGATCGTAAAGAACGGCACCTCGCTCTCACCGGCAACAGCCCGGGAAAGCAGGGTCTTGCCGGTGCCGGACGGCCCCACCATGAGGATGCCCTTGGGAATTTTTCCCCCGAGCCGGGTATAACGATCCGGCCGTTTGAGAAAGTCGATGATCTCTTCCAGTTCCTGTTTGGCCTCGTCCACGCCGGCCGCGTCCTTAAAGCCGGTGTTCAGGTCGTCTTCCATGTAGATCTTGGCCTTGTTTTTGCCGATGTTCAGGAATCCGCTCTGTTTGGCGGCGAACTGGCGCATGAGGAGAAACCAGATGCCTACGAACAGGGCGATGGGAATCAGCCAGGAAAACAGGGTCTGCAGAAACTCGCTCTGGGTGGTGCCCCTGAAGGTGACATCATGCTGCTTCAACAGGTCCGAGATATCGGGGTCCACCCGTACCGTGTCAAAGGTGATCTCCTTTTTCTGCCCGTCTTCCCGGGTGATCATGGTCCCCTTGAGGCGGTCTTTGGATACGGTGACTTCTTTGACCTGTCCTTCTTTAGCGGCATTGATGAACTGGCTGTAGGGAATGTGTTTGATGGCAAACCAGTTCATCAAAAGGCTTTGAACCAGAAATATCAACCAGATGACGAGAAGTACATATATCAGAGAAAATTTGTGTTTTTGTTCCATGCTGAAAAAATTAGCCAGTGAGCGGGTGAAGTTCAATGGGGTGTTTGCAGTATTTTCAGCTCACTGGTATAACCGGATGAAAAAGACCAGGCAGGAAAAAATACTATATTCAGTGTATTTGAGGAATGCGGCTGCCGGGCTATACTGGTTTATTTAGTCAATAAAATAACTAGTGTCCGTCCAGAAATTAGATATTTTGGTCGAGTTCAAGGAAGGCGAAAATTTTAACCGGAGGAATACTTTGAGTATTTTGAGGATTAAAATTTGAGCCTGACGCAGAAATCGGGCAA
>JAXHVL010000185.1:0-2394 GCA_034189225.1 Thermodesulfobacteriota bacterium | reverse complement strand
GCAGACGAGGTTTAATGCATCTGCACAAAATGACAGGCGAGTTTCTGCCCGCGCCGGAAAAAGCGTCCCTGCGAGGGAAGCCGAAGGCCCCAAAATATCAAATAGACGCGGGGCGCCCTTTCTTTTGCATACTTTTCTTTGGGCGAGCAAAGAAAAGTATGAATGAAAAATTGGTTGTTTAAAGTAATCACGGTAAAAAAGTCGATCCAAGCGCACGTTACTTTCTGTAAAAACGCCGCGCGTGGCGCTGGGCGCTTTTTACGAAACCATCAATCCTCAGGAGGAAAAACAATGACACACACCACCCCCCTCCCGACCTTCTGGCAATCACTGGCCAGAGTCACCAGACCCATGAAAAAAGGCACCAATCTCTGGGACAATGCCCGGTTTGTGCTGGCGGATGTGCCGGTGGACCGGAAAGTGACCAACAAAATCCTGCCCCTGGGCATGCGGGTCGGCGCAGAGGCCAAAGCCACCCTGTTTATCGTGGATTACACCAAAACCTCCTTTACCGTTCCCTATCATGAGGCGGCGCTTCTCATTCATGTGCGAACGCCGCTCGGCAAGGGGCTTCACTGCCCCTGGATGGTGGTGGACGATGACACCGCATTGATATACGGCCGGGAGATTCTGGGGTATCCCAAGAAAACAGCGGATATCCAGTTTGATGAAAACGGGGAAGCGATCACAGCCAGCGTTGCCCGCAGAGGGGTCGAGGTGCTGCGCATTGAATCAACCACCGGTGCACTCCAGCCATCGCCGGCCCCGGTATTTAATTACAAAACCTTTAACGTGGGCGGGCCCTTGCAGTTTTTCGCACTGCTCCAGCCCGTCTGGCTGTTCAGGCCCAAAGAGGTCATTCATGAATCCTATGAAACCGACATCACCCTGACGGTGAACGACTCGGAATACGACCCCATCGCCCGGTTCATCAACGGCGAGCCGTTCAACACCCGCAAGGTCGTGTTGGATATCCCGGGCAGCAAATATTACCTGTTCGCCGGCCTGGCGGGATTGAGCTGGTATGTTCACACCTATTACATGCGGTACCGGTAGACCGGGGATTGGTTCCCCCTGCCAGGGGTTTCCCCCCTACACCCGGTGCTTCTCCTGATAATAGCAGCCCAGCGCGGTTAACATCTCCATTGCCTGGGCCACGATATCGGCCACCGGTGTTGTGAAACCATCCAGCACCCAGTGATGGGCCACCGCGATAACTCCCCCGGCCGTGCTGACGGGGATGATCGTACTTCTCAACCAGTCGCGGTCGATATCCGGAAACAGCGCCAGCCAGCTTATCTCCACCCATCGCGCCAGAACTTGCAGCGATTCCCGGTATTCCCTGTCCACCCTCGGACTGACGCCCAGCACCTCGAACAATTGTATTCGTGCACGGCGGGGATCATCCGCAAACCGGCCGAAAAAATTCTCCAGGGTCCGACGGATGGCGTCGCGGGGCGCTATGCCCGGAATTTCAATGATCTGCTGCGCTTCCGCCTCCAGCTCGGCCGTCAGTTGCCGGAACACCCCGCACAACAGGTCTTCTTTATTCTCAAACGATTCATAAAAATATCGCTCCGTCAATCCGGCCAGCCGGCATATTTTCTTCACCGATGCCTGCCCGTACCCGTCGGCCCCGAACGCCTCCAGGCCGGCGGCAATAAACTTCTCCCGCCGCTCCTTCAGCCGCTGTGCCGCATCAACCCCCCCATACTGACGGGTCGGTTTCTGGTGATTCTTTGTCATTCCATTCCTTATTATTGGGCTTGTTTCAAAGCCATCAACCCTACAACCCTAAAATCATTATAGAAAATATCATATTTGATGTCCCGTAAAAAGTCGGGTTTGGGACGACAAAGTAAAGTATGAAAGAAAAATAGATCATTCAGCACAATTAGCGGCAAAAAACCAAACCTCGCGCAAGTTACTACCTGCAAAAACACCGCAAAGCGGGGTAAGCCGCTTTTTACAAAGCCGTCATATTTACCCCCTAAACTATTACAAACCAAAGCATCATATCAACATAAAACAGCCCCAACATGGACGCGGGCGGGCATACCGAAACCGTAGAAAACATCCTACCTCCCCCCGGAACACCACGGCCATGTATAGGCTGGCTTTAGCCTGTTTCCGTCTATTTTTACCGGATCAAGTAAACATCCGGCCCCAGAGGACCAGGTTTTATTGACTGAATAAAAAATGTGACGCAATGCGTCACATTTTCCCTCGTTCCCACGCTCCCGCGTGGGAACGCCCCACCAATCCCCCCCCCTCACGGCTAATTTGTTCTAAGCCGTTAACATTCTATTGACGGGCGGCCCGGAAATTTTTTGTCATTTTCAGATAGTCCAGCACCGCTCTGGTGTTCCTGAACATTTCTCTCATTTTCTGTGC
>JAXHVL010000184.1:0-10777 GCA_034189225.1 Thermodesulfobacteriota bacterium | reverse complement strand
GTTCGCCCGATCAGAGGGCGAACACAAGGTTCGCCCCTACAGATCATTCCTCGAGAGTAATATAGACACGCCGCATCTTGAACTTTTCATGAGACCTTCAAACAACAGGGCGCTGTCCACAACCGCCCGGGTGATTGCGCGGCGCCCCTGCCCCATCATCAGTTGTTTTCATCACCCTCCCCTGTTACAACTTTTCGCAGGTTTATGCTTGACTTGGATATACGGGTGATTTACAGTCATAAATCAAAATTCAGAGACAATATCAATATTTTTTACTTCCCACGACACATAACCTTGAAAACAGGGAGTTATAAATGGACACAGGCAAAACCATGAACTGGGACTGGGAAAAGCTCCAGCAACAGCAGCAAAAACGCAAAAAAGGCGACCCGGGCGAAGGCGGCCCGGGCAGTGGCAGTGGTGGCGGTGGAATGCCGCCTCAGATGGAAGAATTTTTCAATAAATTCAAGGGGGGAAACTTCTCCTGGATTCCGGTGGTGGTGGTTCTGCTGATCATTGTGCTGTTTTTCGCCAGTTCCATGTTTTACACCGTGGGCGTTGACGAAGTGGGGGTGGTTCAGCAGTTTGGCGGATACAACCGCACCACAACTTCCGGCCTTCATTTCAAATGGCCCAAGGGGATCGAAAAAGTCACCAAGGTCAAGGTGAAACGGGTCTACAAGGAAGAATTCGGCTTCCAGACCCTCCAATCCGATGACAGGGGCAGCTTCACCACGGACAAGCGGCCCTATGACAACTCTAATGTGGGGGAAAGCCTGATGCTGACGGGCGATCTGAATGTAGCGCTTGTCCCGTGGATCGTGCAGTACAAAATCAAATCCCCCCAGGACTATCTCTTCAATGTCAGGGATGTTCACGGGCTTCTGCGGGACATGTCCGAAGCGGTGATGCGGCTGGTGGTGGGCGACCGGAGCATCAACGAAGTCATCAGCAGCCGGCTGGAAATCGCCAACGAATCCATGTCAATCCTTCAGAAAGAAATGGACGAGGCGGAAAGCGGCATCACCATCATTGCGGTTGAGCTGAAAAAAACCAACGTTCCCGATCCGGTTCAGCCGTCGTTTAACGAGGTCAACCAGGCGGTTCAAGACAAGGAGACCATGATTTACAGGGCAAGAGAGGAGTATAACAAGGCGGTGCCCGCCGCAAAAGGTGAGGCTAAAAGGGTCATCAAATCGGCCGAAGGATATGCCCTGGAGCGGGTGAACAAGTCCAGGGGGGATGCGGATAAATTCGTGGCCGTATACGAGGAATACAAAATGGCAAAGGATATCACCAAGCGCCGGCTTTATCTTGAAACCCTGTCCAGGGTCATTCCGAATCTGGGTGAAAAATATATCGTTGATTCCGAACAGAAAAACTTTCTACCCCTGCTGAACCTCGGCAAGGGGAAAGAGGAGTAATAATGAAAAAAATTCTTATCCCATTAATCGTTGTGGTGGTGATCGGGCTGGTTCTTGTTTACAATGCAGCCTTTATCGTGGATGAAACCGAGCAGGTGGTGGTCACCCGCTTTGGAAAAATCGCCGGCGAACCTGTCACCGAGCCGGGGCTCCAGTTCAAGGCGCCCTTTATCGATATCGCCAATTATTTTCCCAAAAACCTGCAAGAGTGGGACGGCACACCCGGTCAGATTCCTACCAAAGACAAAACCTATATCTGGGTGGACGCCTTCGCCAGATGGCGGATCAATGATCCGGTTAAATTTTTTCAGGCGGTTTCGACCCTTCCATCGGCAACCGCGCGCCTGGACGATATTATTGACTCTGCCACCCGGAACTTTGTCACTTCATACCGCCTTATCGAGACGGTCCGGAAAAGCGACCGGCAGCTGGACACTCTGGAGAAACGCAAGGAAGAGGCAAAGCTGGACAGCGATTTTTCAGTCACTACGGGCCGAAAGGAAATCACCAAAGGAATCCTGGAGCAGGCGCAGCCGAAACTGGACCGCTTCGGCATCAAATTGTCGGATGTAAAGTTCAAACGCATCAACTATGTCAAGGAAGTCCGGGAGTCGGTTTATGACCGGATGATTGCCGAACGCAGCCAAATGGCTGAAAAGTTCCGCTCCGAAGGCCGTGGTGAAGCCAGCGAAATCCGGGGCGACAAGGAGCGGGAACTCAAACGGATATCATCGGAAGCCTATCAGAAGGCGCAGGGCATCAAAGGAAAGGCCGATGCCGAGGCCCTGAAAATATATGCAAAGGCCTATGACAGAGACCCGGAATTCTATTCGTTCTTAAAAACGCTGGACCTTTATGAAAACTCGCTGGACAAGTCCAATTCCGTTGTTTTCTCTACGGATTCCGAGCTGTTTAAATATTTGAAGAATTATTGATCAATCCGGATTATGTCCGGATCATGCCGGGGCGCAAACGCTTGCCGGCGGGCGGATTTGTGCCGTCCAGGCCACATTTGCGAGGACCCGCAACAAACACCCGGCGGAATGCTGGACGGGGGAACAAGAAAGCGCCGTTTGCAATAATGCAGCGGCGCTTTCCTGTCTATTATGACGTCACCTATTTGCCCTTGCGGCGTTGATGACGGGTGCGTGCAAGCAATTTCCGGTGTTTATGTTTCCGCATTTTCTTTCTTCGCTTTTTAATGACTGAGCCCAAAAACTCACCTCCTTAAAATTTTAGTGTAAATTTCAGTGTAATTTGTTTTTATATCATTTTTGTTGTTGAAAGTCAAAATATATGCAACTATTTTAAAATTGCAAGTGTTTTATTCACCTGGGGCTGATTTCCCCCGAAAAAATATTCCCGGCTGCTGCTTTGAGGGGCCGGCATGGTGATTGTTTTGGAGACGACAGCCTTGGAAACATTCTCGGCAGACCAGATGATGATTGTGGACCATTCCGTGGCAATCGCAGAAGAAATGGTTTGCAATTATTATAAAATGTCTGCAAACCAGTGGCTGCGGCACCGCTATGATGTTAAAACCCTGGCCGACCTGGCACCGGAAGAAACTGTGAAAGGACCGTTTGCACAGGTGGTTCGTTATGCAGGCCGACAGCACGAAGCCTTTCTGGGATCGGCAGTTTATGACTTTTACAAAATCTGCCTTCAGGACAATGCCATCCTCGGTGCGCTCCGAGCCAGCCCCATACTGGTGCTGTCTCCTTTTCTGACATACATTCTGGTCCATGAGCTGGTGCATATTGTCCGGTTTGCAAAATTTTATCAGCAGTTCCACGCGCCGCCGGAAGAAAAACAAAAAGAAGAAAGCCGGGTTCACGAAATAACACGGTCCATCCTTCATGGCCGCAGTATCACCGGCATGGCCAATGTCCTTGATTACTACGCCCAGTGGCGGGCCGACGCGCAAGACGTGGCGGACACTAACGAGAATATTTCATAAAATTTCACCCTTCGGTCCAGTCGCCCTGAATGCATCTGCGGCGCTGGCCGTTATCAGCGGCAGACGACTACAGCTTCACAATTGACCGCCTTGCAGCTGCGTCCAAATCGACTCGTGGAATATCCAGGCGAACCCCAAAAAAATCAAAATAAATACGGGTTAACCCCTTGACAATATCCTAAAAAGGCTTAATGTTTGTTTAAATTTCTGGTTATTATAAAAATCGAGCTTAAATCCGCAGCGCTGCGACGGGCAACTGACAGTGGCCATGTCCCGGCAGGCGGTTGGCTGAAACATTAGGGCGGAGTAGCGATATGCCGATCTACGAGTATGAATGCACAAAGTGCGGAAAAATCCATGAGGAATGGCAGAAAATAACCGATAAGCCCCTGACCAAATGCAGCACGTGCTCCGGTAAGCTGCAAAAGCTTATTTCCCGGAGCGCTTTTCACCTGAAGGGGTCGGGCTGGTATGTAACCGATTACGGCGCAAAGCACAATCCCGGTTCTTCACCCCAGACGGAATCCAGTGCGGGAAATGCGACCGATAAAAGTGCTGATAAAGGCAGCACCGCCGCACCTAAAACGGCTGACAGCAATACCGATTCCTGATAAGTGGGCCAAAGCGGCGGCGTCATCCCCGAGCTTAGGGTTCGTCACAAAATAAGTTGGGCAAATTTGGCGCCGGAATTTTTTCCGTCTTCGAGACGCGAGGAGGGAGAATAGCAAGCTATTTGACCGACGAAGCAACAAAGAAGACGGGAAAAAAACAAGCCAAATGGTCAAGTTATTTTGTGACAAAGCCTTATCAGGATTTTTGTTTTCAAACGTTTAATATGAATAAACTAACAACATAAGCGTCTTTTTAGTTTAAGGAGGAAAAAGATGAAATTAAGACCACTGCAGGATCGAATTCTGGTAAAACGTGTTGAGGAAGAGACCAAAACCAAAGGCGGCATTATTATTCCCGACACCGCAAAAGAAAAGCCCATCGAGGGGAAAGTCATGGCCGTCGGCAAAGGGCGGATCGGCGATGACGGCAAGCCCATCGCGCTGGAAGTTAAAAAAGGCGACCGGGTCTTGTTCGGGAAATACGGAGGGACGGAAGTCAAGATGGACGGCGAGGAATACCTCATCATGCGTGAAGATGACGTGCTCGGTATTCTCGACGAATAGAGCACACATCGACAAACAAGCGACGCAAAACCGTAAGCTCTAAATGAAAAAATTGAAGAATAAAAATTGACGGAGGACTGATTATATGGCTGGTAAAGAGATCAAATATGGTGCAAAGGCCCGTGAGGCAATGCTTTCAGGCGTAAAAACGCTTGCGGACGCGGTTTCCGTTACCCTGGGACCGCGGGGAAGGAACGTCGTCATCGATAAATCCTGGGGCTCCCCGACTGTCACCAAAGACGGCGTCACCGTGGCCAAGGAAATCGAGCTGGAAGATAAGTTTGAAAACATGGGTGCCCAGATGGTCAAAGAGGTATCCAGCAAGACCAGCGATACGGCGGGGGACGGCACCACCACGGCCACCGTGCTGGCACGGTGCATCTACGAAGAAGGCCAGAAGCTGGTGGCCGCGGGCAACAACCCCATGTCCATTAAACGCGGCATTGACAAGGCCTGCGAAGTGGCCGTCAAGGAACTGGCCAATTTGAGCAAACCCACCAAGGACCAGCGGGAGATCGCCCAGATCGGTACTATCTCCGCAAACAGCGATGAAACCATCGGCAATATCATTGCCGAGGCCATGGAAAAAGTGGGCAAGGAAGGCGTTATCACCGTGGAGGAAGCCAAGTCCATGGAAACCACACTGGACGTGGTGGAGGGCATGCAGTTTGACCGCGGCTATCTCTCGCCTTACTTTGTTACGGATTCCGAAAAGATGGAGGTCTCTCTGGAGGACGCCTACATCCTGATCAACGAAAAGAAGATTTCCAACATGAAAGAACTGCTGCCGATTCTCGAGCAGACAGCCAAAACCAACAAACCCCTGCTGATTATCGCCGAAGACATCGAAGGCGAAGCCCTGGCGACCCTGGTCGTCAACAAACTCCGGGGCACCCTGAACGTGGCGGCGGTAAAGGCACCCGGCTTCGGCGACAGGCGCAAGTCCATGCTCCAGGACATTGCTGTCCTGACCGGCGGACAGGTTGTTTCCGAAGATGTTGGCATCAGTCTGGAAAACATCACCATGGCTGACCTGGGACAGGCGCGGCGCATCTCCATTGATAAGGATAACACCACCATCGTGGACGGCGCCGGCAAGAAATCCGACCTTGAAGCACGGGTCAAGCAGATCCGCGCCCAGGTCGACGAAACCAGCTCGGACTATGACCGCGAAAAACTTCAGGAGCGGCTGGCGAAACTGGTGGGCGGCGTTGCCGTAATCAACGTCGGGGCGGCCACGGAAACCGAGATGAAAGAAAAGAAAGCCCGCGTAGAGGACGCGTTGAACGCGACCCGTGCGGCGGTTGAAGAAGGCATTCTGCCCGGCGGCGGCGTGGCGCTGGTGCGTTGCCTCGAAGCCCTGGGCAAGGTCAAAATCAAGGCCGAAGAAAAACTCGGCGTGAAGGTGGTCATGCGTGCCATTGAAGAGCCCCTGCGCCAGATTGCCAACAACGCGGGCATCGAAGGCTCCGTGGTGATCGACAAGGTGAAAAACGAATCCGGCAACTTTGGCTATAACGCCGCGACCAACGATTACGGCGATCTCATGGAAGCCGGTGTCATCGACCCCACCAAGGTCGTGCGCTTTGCTCTGCAAAATGCATGCAGCGTGGCATCGGTCATGCTGACCACCGAAGCCATGATTGCCGATCTTCCTGAAAAAGAAGACGCCGGTGCCGGCATGCCGCCTGGTGGCGGTATGGGTGGCATGGGTGGCATGGGTGGTATGGGCGGTATGATGTAACCCCCCCCGCCGCCATACGCACCAACCTGTAAACGCAAAAAGTCCCTGCTTTTTTACAAAGCAGGGACTTTTTGCGTTCTGCCCCCTTTTCTATCTTTCAACTTGACAGACTGACGGGTTTTTTTTACCATCTTTCCATTCAAAACATCAGGTCTTACTGACTATAGACGGAAGAACAGGAGGCGATCATCGAAATCATCAATACCGCTGAAGCCATGCAGCAGCATGCCGACCGGGTACGCCGGGAGGGTAAAACCATTGTATTTGTCCCCACCATGGGGTTCCTGCACGAGGGGCACCTCTCACTGATACGCGAAGGGAAAAAACACGGTGATCATATTGTGCTCAGCATTTTTGTCAATCCCACCCAGTTTGCACCGGGCGAAGATTTTGAGGCCTATCCCCGGGATTTTGACCAGGATGTGGATGCGGCCGGTGCCGAAGGCGTGGATGTCGTCTTCGCACCGGAAAAGGAAAACCTTTATGCATCGGGGTTTGAAACATATGTGGTGCTTGAAAAACTGCCGCACCACCTGTGCGGATTGTCCCGGAACAGCCATTTCCAGGGCGTTGCCACCATCGTCGCCAAGCTCTTCAACATCGTAAAACCCCATGCCGCGGTTTTCGGTCAAAAAGACTATCAGCAGCTGGCCGTTATCCGGCGTATGACACGCGACCTGAACTTTGACATTCAGATCATTGGCGCGCCCATCGTACGGGAACCCGACGGCCTGGCCATGAGTTCCCGCAATACTTACCTGAAAGAAGAGCAACGGCCTTCGGCGCTTTCATTGTATCAGTCGCTCATAACCGCACGGGACAGCGTCGCAGAAGGCGAAACAAACGTGGCCAGACTGATTGACCATGCACGGGAAACCATTGATGCATTCCCGGAAACAGCCGTAGAATATATATCCATCTGTGATGCCGATACCCTGAACGATGTGGAAACGGTCTCGGGAATCACCCTCATGGCCCTGGCTGTGCGGGTGGGCAGTTGCCGGCTGATCGACAATATGATGATCAGGGAAGGATAAAAAAATCGGCCTGCCGGAATATGGCAGGCCGATATGTTTTGCAAAAGAGCTTCTTTATTCCTATTCAGAGGCACCCGCAGCCGGTCCGGCATTTGGCTCAACATCCGGTGACGGGTCGGGGGAAGGACCGGGGGTTTCCGGCAGCGCGCCGGATGGGGCGTCTGATTGCTCCTCGGATTGACCCTCGAGTGCTGCATCCCGTGTTTCGTTCCACTTGACCCAGTCATTGCGATCCGCCTTATAGGAAAACCGGAACGGCTTTGTGGGCGTTCCATCCGGCTTGATAACGATCTGCTGCATCGCCTTGACCACGTAAACCCATTTTTCCATTGACACCGGGTGCGGACCTGCAACCGGCTGAGGACCGGAAACAGCGTGGGGCTGTGTCATGCCGGCCGACGGCCCTCCGGCTTCAGCGGCTTCTTCTTTTCCGCTCACCGCCACGGCACCTTCATACACCTTGACAACCGCTGAATTATCCTCATTCACATTCATCCGGTATTTGGTGCCGCGTACACCGGCAGTAGAGGTCTTGGTGGAAACCTCAAACCGGCCTTTTCGACCCATGAACTTCGACACCTTGGCCCAGATCTTGCCGAACACCACATTTACATCGATATTCCGCTCTTTTTTCTTTCTGTCAATGGCCATGGCCTTCAATTCAAAAACCGTGCCCTCGTCAAAACGCACATAGCTGCCGTCCGGAAGCCGAAGCTCGATCCTCGAGCGGTCGCCCACCTTGACGCCCTCCCCTTGTTTCAGAAAATCCCCCTGCGAAAGGGCGCGCTGCGAAGTCATTTCCGAATCCACAACAACTGCAGTGCCCGCCAGCAGGGTTATTTCCGCTGTACTACCGCTAATCTCCACTGGTACGGGTGCAGCGCCGGCGGCAGGGGGAATGACGGCCAGGACCAGCCCCACAAGCAAAACAATCTTCCATGTTTTCATCTGTATCATTGTTGGGCTCCCTATCCCTTATCAAAACATCTCATGAAAAGTCCGAACTATAACCGGTCCAGCTGTATCTTCAACTGCCGGATGCTCAGCAGGGCATCTGCTCCGGAAACCAGCCCGTGCGGCTTGAACTCGCCGGTAGCCGTATCCACCGTCTCCATGATATTGCGGGTCACACAAACCATGGCGGCATTAAAATAAGGAAGATCATTCCGCAGATCCGGAAACGGCGACTGATTGCCGATAAACTTGGTGGCAAGCGCCTCGTCACCGGTGATTTTAATCAGAATATCCTCGATCATCATGGCAAATTCCGCCCGGGTGATTTTTTCATACGGCCGGAATGTATGATCCGGATAGGGCTGAAGCCCCTTAATCTGAAGGTCCATAACGGCCTGAATATCGTGCCGCAGCACATGATCCTCGATATCGGTGGCAGCTTTTGCCTTGACGTATTCGCCGGTCTTGAACTCCTTTTCCGGGCTTTTGAATGACGTATCAAACTTTTTCGGGGCCTTCTTTTTGAACAGCTCATCCACCTTGAGTTCCTCTATGAACAGGGCCGCCACATCACCGCGGGTAATGGAATCCAGCAGGGCGATCTTTTTTCCGACCTTTGTGCCGGGCATCGCTCTTTCGATCCGCTGCATGATGGCGTACTCCCGATCCGCCTCTCCGATGAACTGCTTGTCAAGGGCAAGTACTTTTTTAAACTTATCGGCCGCTTCACTGAACTTGTAAGCGTTTTTATAGGCAATCCCCATATAGTAATAGGGCGCCGCCTTGTCCGGGGAGAACATACTGGCCTTTTCAAAATATTTTTCAGCTTCATCCAGCCAGTCCTTGTCAACCTTTTCCCCGCCCATCGTATACAATTGAATATAGCCGGTATAGGCAGCGGCCTTTTCCATGTCGTTGCCGGCGTATTTCCCGGCTTTTTCCATGGCCTCAAACGCCTGCTTGAAATCTTCCTTTTCGCCATAGACAAGCCCGAGGCCGGTATAAGCCGGGGAAAACCTGGGATCAAGCTGTTTGGCCCGGGTGAATTCATTCAACGCATCATCCAGACGCCCTGCCTTTAAAAATTTATTCCCATTGGTAACATGGTGTTCCGGGGTATCCAGCTGGGCTTCAGGGGCGACGGCTTTCGGCCCGCATGCGAACACGAATAGCAGGCTGAACACGGCCATAACGTAAAAACTATTTTTCAAGGTCATTACTTACCTCCTGTCTGATTTGATGATTTGAATAATTTGGGCCTGAACGAAAACTGTCTTTTTCGCCAATATCTGTGTCAGACTCAAATTTTAATCCTCAAAATACTCCATGTATTCCTGCGGTTAAAATTTTCGTCTTCCTTGATCTTAACGAAAAATCCTAGTTTTCTCGGACAATAATTTGGGCAACGATGCAATCAGTCCACAACGATCATGACTTTACATTTTTTCAAAAAAGAAAGGTTTTCCGAGGCACTGCGCAGCTTGGCGGCATCGGCATTGCTGATAACGATATCACATTTACCGGGGCCCTGGGTGTCCAGTGCTTTTACCACAATAGGATTGTCTGTCACTCGCTCGTTGGTTTTTGCGGCTTCAAGCTGTTTTGAATACCCGGTCATGCCCTGCTGAATGGCAAACTCCCGGCTTACAAAAGCAGACCCATAAACCTCGCGTTCACTTTCATCCAGAATTTTCGGTGCCATGGCCGGTTTGGCGTTCAGCCCGCGGGCATCCACCACCAGGCCGGTGTAGACGGCATCCCGGGTCTCCGGCTTATCCGCCTCGGGTTCACCGGGGGTCCAGGGCTCCTCGGGCGTATCCGGCATCTTGTCACCCGGTTCCTCCACCGGGGTTACCGGTTCCACATCCTTGATATTCGAGGGAAGGACAACCTGTGCAAAGCCGCCGTGCAGATTCATTTGAACGGTAACTTCAACCGTACCGTCGGACATATACTCCCTGTCCACGATCTGTGCACCCTTGACCAGACCCTCGACCTTGGTCATGATGACATCGTTTTCCGTTACGTAATTTCTTACCAGCGTGGTACTGTTCACCCTGACCCCTTTTGTAATTTCCAGAAGGTTCCGATAGGCATCCAGCTGGGCGGCGCGCAACGCCATGGGACGGGCCTGGGGTTTGCCGTAAAGCTCTTCGGGCGGCGCACCGATACCCTTTGCCTGAATAACGCCTTCAGACCAGTTCACGGAACCGTTGGCCATATTGTTCACCACATCGTTCCATTCACAGAATCCGAACACCGGTACGATCAGTAACATCGCGGCAAGAACAACAATCCCGTACAATCTTTTTTTCATAACGAACCTCCTTTGATTAAGTAGCAGATGATAAGGGTTTGTCATAAAATAACTTGACCATTTGGCTTGTTCTTTTTCCCGTCTTCTTTGTTGCTTCGTCGGTCAAATAGCTTGCTATTCTCCCTCCTCGCGTCTCGAAGACGGAAAAAATTCCGGCGCCAAATTT
>JAXHVL010000183.1:0-9236 GCA_034189225.1 Thermodesulfobacteriota bacterium | reverse complement strand
CCGGTTCCTGCCGGACTGGCAGGTGCGGCGGGATGAGCTGAACCGGCAGCCGCTACCCCGCAATGAATGAGATTGATGAATGACAGCCTCGCCACTTCTACCTGTTTTGATCATAATCGACTGCCATTTGATAAACCACGGAACACGCGGAAAAGCACGGAAGCGCTTGTTTGTCTTCTTTTTCCGTGTCCTTCCGTGTCTTCCATAAGTGATCGGTTACCGGTGTTTGTCCCCTGTTCCCGCATATCCGGCCGGGAAGGGGCGTACCCGCCAAGGCATTCTACAACGAGTGGGGGTTGACACTGAATACGGGTGCCGGTGAAAACCGCAGCACGCGATCGGCCACCGAACCAAAAATGGCCCGGTCGAGCCCGCTCTTGCCGTGGGTGCCCATCACCACCATGGACATGTTTTCGGCGTCGATGTAATTGATGATTTCCTCCGCCGGATAGCCGACCACCACCCGGCACCGGACATCGAGGGCGGCGTCCATATTTTCTTTTCGAAAGGCCTCCAACTTGTTTTCCGCTTCCTTTATGATTTTGTTCTTATCGTCCAGGTGGGTGGGGGAAACCGCGTAGGCCACGCCCCAGTAATCAAGCTCCGGCACAACGTGCAACAGATGAACCTCGGCATTAAACTGCCGGCCCATCAGGTTTACCCAGTCGGCAATACTGGAGACAAGAGTTGAAAGTTCCACTGCAAACAAAATCTTTTTTACGTCCGCCATGGTTTACCTCCCGTCGTCGTTCAAGAGTTCTACTTATCGGGAACATAGGACATTTCTGAAATCTGTCAAGCGCCACATCAACCGGAAAAGCGTTCGATCATTCACCCGTCACTTATATATTTAGTGTAAACCCGGGAGGTTCAGCGCCTAAACCCTTGACAACACCTTCCCTGATACCCATATTGGGTTAAATTTTATCGAAAACCTAACCGGACGAAGTCGCCTCTACAATCATTCTCCAAAATTTAGAGGACTGAGCATCAATGGTCTTTCACATCGAAAAAACCAAACGACATTCAGCGATCGCCGCCGGTGTTGTCGGCAATATCATGGAATGGTATGACTTTGCGCTGTATGGCTACATGGCGTCGATTCTTTCGACCTTATTTTTCCCCGGCGATAACAAAATCGCTTCGTTGCTGGCAACCTACGGCGTTTTTGCGGCAGGATTTCTTATGCGCCCGCTGGGGTCAGCGCTTTTCGGCTGGCTGGGCGATACCGTCAGCAGAAGTACGGCCATGTTCATTTCGGTTGCCATGATGGCTGTTCCAACTTTCATCCTGGGGCTTCTGCCAACCTATACCTCTGTGGGCCTCATTGCACCGGTAATGCTCGTGGCGGTACGACTGATTCAGGGGCTTTCCGTGGGCGGAGAGTTTTCAAGCTCTGTGACTTACCTGGTGGAAACAGCGCCGGAAAACCGTCGCGGCCTTTCCGGTAGCTATGCAAACGTAGGCAGTATGGCAGGCATGCTGCTGGGTGCCGGCATGGCGGCGCTGGTGACCAACCTGATGCCCGCAGATCAAGTTCATGCCTGGGGCTGGCGGCTACCGTTTCTGTTTGGCGCCGTGCTGGGGGTTATCGCCATCTGGCTTCGCCGGCACCTGCCCCGCTCCTCCCATTTTCAGGAGCATGACAGCCAGCGGGTAAAGACCTCGCCGCTGAAGGAAGCGTTCACCCTTAACATTTCTGAAACATTTCAGGCGCTGTTCGTGGCATCCGCCTATGGGGCGTTATTTTACATTTCACTGGTATTTTTGCCGAACTGGCTTGAGGAATATGTTCACTTTCCCCTGGACCAGGCAATGACCGTTAATACGATCTCCACCGCCCTGCTGCTGCTTCTGATTCCGCTCATGGGATGGCTCAGCGACTCGATAATCCGGCGTACCCGTCTTGTGGCCCTGTCCATCGGTGTATTCGGGGCCGGCGCCTATCCCCTTTTAATATGGCTTTCCACCGGGTCCCTGGCGTCTGTGATAACGGTTCATATCATTTTTGCAATCCTCATCTCCGTGTTATGCGGCGTGGCACCCTCTCTGCTGGTGGAGCTTTTTCCCACCGAAGACCGCCTGTCCGGCTATTCCGTCGCATACAACATGGGCCTTGGCGTTGTGGGCGGCGCCACGCCCATGATTTGCACCTGGCTGATATCAATAACCGGAAACAGACTGGCGCTTGCCGGTTTCATGCTGATCATAGCTGTCATTGGCTTGGGCGCGCTGATCTGGATGAAGGACCGAAGCAGGGAACCGCTGCGGTGACCGGCGGATGTTCGAAAAATATCGTTTTCCGGCCTTATGGATACGGCCTGGTGGTCCGGCGCGCTGTTGTCGCCGGGGTGAAAGAGCTGGAAAAGCCCGGCGTTCCTTTCGACTGCGTTCGTGAGGGCGGCGCCGTGGATTTGCTGCTGAACAAAGCCATGGATGTTTACCCGGGTGCGGTGCAGGGCACCATATTTTCAGGGCCGCCGTTACCGGCTGGATGTGACGGAACGGCCCGGCCGGGCGCAGATTCGTATTGTCAACAACACAACGATGGCACTGGCGGTTAAGCCGGGAACCGACACCCCCGGCCGGTGGCGGGTGATGGAGCGCTGGTATCGCCGGCAATTGCGGGCTATGTTGCCGGCGCTGGTGGAAAAATGGGAGCCGATTATCGGGGTTCAGGTAGCGGAAACGCGCATCAAGCGTATGAAGACCCGATGGGAAAGCTGCAATATCGATGCAGGGCGAATCTGGGTTAATTTGGAACTGATCAAAAAGCCTGTGGCATGCCTGGAATACATCCTGGTGCATGAAATGGTGCACCTGCTGGAGCGGTATCACAACGAGCGATTTAAAAAGTTCATGGACCGGTTCCTGCCGGACTGGCAGGTGCGGCGGGATGAACTGAACCGGCAACCGCTTCCCCGCAATAAAGGAAATTGATGAATGACGGCTTCGCCACTTCTACCTGTCTTGATCATAATCGACTGCCATTTGATAAACCACGGAACACACGGAAAAGCACGGAAGCGGTTGTTTCTCTGCTTTTTCCGTGCCCTTCCGTGTCTTCCGTGGTTAAAAAAAGAAAATGCCCTTATCAGCTCGCCGGGATTTTGCGGAGCCAGAAGTCTCGCTGGGGAAAGGGGATTTCGATGTTTTCCCGGTTCAATATTTTCAGCGAAAGGTTAACAAAAAGTGATCGGGTGCCGGTGAAAACCGCAGCACGCGGTCGACCATAATTCATTTCAGATTTTTCTTGACAAATGGCTATTCCCTTTTTAGCATAACGATGTCTTCTGTATCGAAGACAAAAATTTTTGCGGATCGTTATTCCCAAACAAGCATAACAAAAAACGAAAGGGAGGCAGCGTTGCAAGTACCTGTAATAAACTTTCTGCTGGCAGGGGTTCTGCTGTTTTTTTCAACAACGGCTACGGCAGGGGAACAGGCTGGACGGCAACCGGACGAAAAGCCCGCAAAACTTTCTGCCTGGGGCGAGATCCGGTTTCGTAGCGAGGCCCAGGACAACTTCAACCTGAAATCCTACGGCGTGCCGGCCAAGGCCGGCGATACGAATGACACCTTTCTGTTGGGCCGGTTTCGCCTCGGCATAAAGGGCAATCCACTTAAAAACCTCTTTTTTTCTGCCGGATTTCAGCACGCTGAGGCATGGGGCCTGGCATTGGATGAAACCAGGTTTTTCAAAGACGTATTCGACCGGCAGCACAACCCCTATGAAGACGACATGGAGCCCTACAACACCTACCTCCTGATAAAAAACCTGTTCACCTCTCCTGTCGAACTCAAGGCGGGCCGGCAACTGATTTCATACGGCGACAAACGCATATTCGGGCCGGGGCAATGGGGAAACGCGGGCAGATGGGGATGGGATGCGGTAAAACTGCACTGTCCGCTCGGGAAAAATTTTGTTGATGCTTACTACGGCAAAACCATGATTCACGACCCGAACCATCTCAGCCTTACCCATAACCACGGTTTTGAAAGCATGGGCATTTATTCCCGATTTCACCTGCCCTCCCCCGTCAACAGCATCGTGGTGGAGCCGTTTACCATGACAAAACACAGCGACGGCAATCTGTTCAGGGGCGAAGACGGGCGAACCGGCGAGATGGATGCATACTATACCGGGGTTCGCATAGCCGAGCAGGACAGGCGCGGCTTTGACTGGGACGCTACCTGGGTGATGCAGAAAGGGGACTATGCCACAGATACCCTCGATGCCTTTGGCTATCATATACAGATGGCCTATAACTTCAACGGGGTTTTTCTGAAACCGCGGATCGCCATTGACTACAGCTATGCATCGGGGGATGAGGACCCCTCCGACGGGGAGAAGGGAACCTTTGACGGCGCTTTTGGCGCCCGGGCGAAGCTGTATGGCCGGATGAACCTGTTTCACTGGAAAAACATCAAAGACGCCGCGGCAATTCTCACCCTTTGTCCGGCGAAAACATGGCGAATCACCGCAGAGGCGCATGTCGTGGCCCTTGCTGAAACCAGGGATGCATGGTACCTCAACCCAAAGGCATACAGGGACCCTTCTGGCAACTCCGGCGATGGGCTGGGCAGGGAGCTGGATCTCGTGGGCACCTGGAATATCGGCCATGGACACCAGCTTCAGGCAGGCGGGGGATACTTCCGGCCGGATGAATTTGCAAAAAAGCAGGCATCCGACACGGATGCAGCCTGGGCCTTTGTGCAATGGAACTGGCGATTTGACCAGAAACTGACCAAAACATGATATGATCACCCCAAAGACATCGATGACAGGAGGCAGTATGAGCGGACGAAACATTTTTATCGGCCTGATCGTTTTAATAACGGCCCTGGGGCCGGCGATATCCGGACATGCTGCCAGCTCCGGACCGGATACGCAAAAGGCGCCGGTAAGCATGGCGGTGGAATTCATGGATCATGCGGCGGCGGCCTTTGTATGCCTTGAGAAAGGCTGGTTCGACGCGGCCGGCCTGGATGTAAAGTCTTATGAAACCTATGTCACCGGCATGGCGCTGGCCTCGGCACTGGCCCGTGGAGATATCGACGCGGCCTTTATCTGCCTGATACCGGCGATCAATGCATACAGCAACGCCGGGGTCCCCATCAGCATCATCGCGGGCACGCACAAGCACGGATACGGCCTGGTGGCCCGGCGCGCTGTTGTCGCCGGGGTGAAAGACCTGGAAAAGGCCGGCGTTCGCCTCGGCTGCGTTCGTGAGGGCGGCGCCGTGGATGTGCTGCTGAACAAGGCCATGGATGTTTACCGACTTGACAAAATCACCATTTCATCCCGCCTTCAGCGGATGTCCCCGGCCCGGCAGGTCATGGCCATTCACACGAATCAGCTGGATGCTGCGGTGCTGCCCGAGCAATGGGCCACTATGGCCGAGTCGGCGGATGGATGCCGCATGCTGTTCACCAGCCAGGACGTATGGCCGGACATGCAGGGAAGCGTACTGGTGGTCAAAAAAACAATGATCCAAAAACGTCCGGATGCAGCGCGAAAGCTTATCGCCGCCCTGAAAAAAGCGACGGCCTGGATCAACCAGCACCCCCGCCAGGCGGCGGATGTGGTCTCCCGACAGTTACAGAGAGCGGAAGGCGGCAAAATTCAAGATGTCTCCGCGGCAGGACCAGCCGCCATCACGCCGGAAGTTCTTGCGCGGTCCATGGACCGGCTGAACTATACCACGAATATTGACCCGGGTGCGGTGCAGGCCACCATCGATTTTATGGCTGAGCTGGGATATATCAAGAAAGCGTTTAAGGCGGGGGACCTGCTTGATCTGCGGTTTCTCAAGGAGGCCCGTTAGCCCGTAAATTTCATGAAATATTCGGGTTGGTTTGAAAACGAACATAAACATCACGTTCGCCTGAGGCTGCCGCGGATCTTTTCGAACTTCTGCTTGATGTCGTGCTCCACCATGAGGGAAACCCATTCCCGCACCAGGGACTCAAGGCGCTCTGTTTTACCGGCCGGCGCATCCCCCTCGGCCAGTTTTTCTTCGACATCGACAAGTGCGGCCTTCAGGTCTTCCCGGTCGGGTTCCTTCTCCAGCAGTCGCCGGTAAATTCCGGCGGCTGCCTCATAATATCCCTGGCTGGCACACAATTTCGCCATGGACGCCGTATAAAACAGGGGGTTTTCCTTCATTTTCCTCTCCATTAATCATGAAACTTGTATATCACCTCATCGGGCTCCACCATCCCCAGCTCTTCCCGGGCCACATGCTCGATATATTCGGGGTCATCCCTGAGCCGTAAGATTTTTCGGCCCAGTCCTCGATTCTGTGCTTCGGTTTCCCGGTTCTCCGCAACCATCCGGTCTTTCTTCTTTACAAGCCGGGTATAATCAAGATAGCCGTTACTTCCCAGCAGGATCAGCCCCATTAGGCCGATCAGCCCGATAACGGCGGCGGTCATTCCGATTTTATGCCTGAGTCCCATTCATGCCCGCCTTTTCCGAACAATTGTCATCACGCCGGCCAGCTCCCGACTCCTTGTTACATATGCCAGCAGCACATAACTGGCAACCCCCGAAAGGACGCCCGCCGTCACCCCCGCCAGCAGGCCACCGAAACTTTCTGCCTGGTAGGCAGTATAACACGAAACCTGCCACACAACCACCCCCATAAGGATGGAGCAGAAAACCGACCTGGCGACTGACCCGAACACTTCCGCCAGCTTAAGCCCCCCGAGCCGGGAGCGGAGCGCCCACATCAACAGAAGCAGATTGAGCATGGAGGCCAAGGAAGTGGCCAGGGCCAGTCCGCTGTGCGCCATAGGGCCCATGAGAATCACGCTCAACGCTGCGTTGACGGTAATGGAAATCACGGCCATAATGACCGGCGTCCTGGTGTCCGACAGGGCGTAAAAGGTGGACACCACAATCCGGACCGCAGAAAAGGCCCACAAGCCGGCGGCATAGTACAGCAGGGCATCAGCTGTCAGGCGTGTGGCCGGTCCACCGAACTGGCCGTGCTGAAAGAGAAGGGCCACGATGGGTTCCCGCAACACGATCAGGCCGGTCATGGCGGGAAGGGCAATAAAAAATATCAGCCGCATGGCGTATCCGAAGGTATCGAGGATGCCCCGGGTATTGCCGGCTGCGGCCTGCCGCGAGATGCTGGGCAGAACGGCCATGGACGCGGAAATGGCAAAAACACCGAGGGGAAACTGCACCAGCCGGTCCGCGTAATAAAGATAGGAAACACTTCCCTCGGGCAGCATGGTGGCCAGCATGGTCCCGATCAGGGTGTTCACCTGATACACGGCCGCGCCGAAAACCGCCGGCAGCATCAGCAGCCCCACCTTTTTCAGGGCCGGATGGTAAAGCCTGGCCCGCTGCCAGAACCGCAGGCCCTGCCGTACCAGAAACGGCGCCTGAAGGGCCAGCTGCATCACACCGCCGGCAATTACGCCCCAGGCCAGGCATTTGACCCGCAGGACGGTGTCATCGGTAAAAACCGTGGCCCCCCAGAGGGACCCGATCATGGCGATGTTCAGCAGCACCGGGGCCAGAGCCGGGGCTGCAAAATGGCCCAGCACGTTTAAAATACCCATGCACAGGGCCACCAGACAGATAAAGATGACATACGGAAACATAATCCGGGTAAGGTTCACGGTGAGCGAGTATTTTTCCGGGGTGTCGGTGAACCCGAAACCGATGACGTGGACCAGGGCCGGGGAGAACAGCACCCCGAGCACCGCCACCACCACTAGAATCACCGATAGCAGCCGGATGGCCGACCGGGCCATTTCAAAGGCACGGTCCCGGCCGTTGGCTTGAATCTCTTCGGTAAACACCGGCACAAACGCGATGGACAGGGACCCTTCGGCAAAGAGCCGGCGCATGAGGTTGGGAATACGAAAAGCCACGAAGAATGCGTCCGACGAGGTTGCCGCACCCAGCACGCCGGCGATGACCATATCCCGCACATAACCGAAAATCCGACTCAGAAGCGTGGCGGTGCCGATGACGCCTGTGGCTTTTGTTACGCGTTGTTTTTCATTCATAGAGGAGCGGTCACGTTTATAAATCCATTCCGGCCGGTGCCGGCTCCGCTATGCGCGACCGGCAGGCTGTATTTACGTCAGTCCTTCATGTTCGAACAGCCCCATGCCATAGGCGGCCTGTTTGCCGATGTGCAGCAGTTCGCATGCATTGATCAGCGGCAGAAAATTGTCGATTTTGCCGGTATAAAAAACGTTTCCCGTGATGCTGCCCTTCATCAGCGATTTGTCCTGGCGCGCGGCCTTGTGCTTCCAGTCAAACCATTCCAGATGAGAAGCGCTTTCAACATTATTTTTTGCGTATTCAATAAACGCTTTATAATCATACGCCGGTTCCCTCGATCCGTAGCATCCAGCCAGCGATGAAATCCGGCGGAGCATCATTCTCACAAACACATGAAAAGGCAATTCAGGGACCGCCGCATCATAATACTTGATCCGCAGCGGCGTCTTAAAGGTGACGCGCAGAGAAACATCCCTCCGGCCGGCCGGAGAGAGCTCAGGCGGAGAGAGGGTTTCCGGCATCACCGCGATCTCCCGCATGGGCACGGCATTGGTGAAAATATTTTCATCCCGAACCATGATTTCCTTGATGGCGAAAAGGCCGGGGCCTTTGCCGAACCCGATTTCGCCCATCCGCTTCATGGCCCGTATGAAAAGCGGGAGGGCGTCCACCGCTTCTCCGATAAGAATCAGGTTGAAGTCAAACGGCATTCCGGCGGCAAACTCCCGGGCCGTGGTCTGGGGCGGCTCAACAATAAAGGGCCGGGGCGGAGATATCGTGGGGAGCTTTTTTGAAAACACGACGTTTTTGGGTATCTCGATAAAGCCGGTATATTCACATCGGTCGGACTTACGGCATTTATCACAACTTCGCTTTCGCTCATTGCAGGCCACGTGTTTAAAATGCCCCGGAAACAAATTCCTGAATACGGCCCCCTTGTAATACGGAAGCTTGACATCATTCATCAGATTGCATTTAAACTGGCATTTTGCGTAGCGCATGCAAACTCCCGCCTGAAAGTGGATCTGCTATTTAGTGCCCATCCATAAATTGCTATTTTGCCCGATTTCTGCGTCAGTCTCGAATTTTAATCCTCAAAATACGCAAAGTATTCCTCCGGTTAAAATTTTCGCCTTCCTTGAACTCGACCAAAATATCTAATTTCTGGACGAACACTATTTATTTTTAATGGGAAACCATCCCC
>JAXHVL010000182.1:0-5192 GCA_034189225.1 Thermodesulfobacteriota bacterium | reverse complement strand
GTTCGCCCGATCAGAGGGCGAACACAAGGTTCGCCCCTACACCCCACGTGACATGACAAGAGATGCAGGGCAACCCAAATCGATAAACGGGCATTGGGTTTTTACGTTGCCCTCAGAGCGTTATGCCGGAAAACAGCATAAACGCCATTGCCATCAGCCCGGTCACCACCATGGTGATGCCGTAACCGTCAAGCCCCTCGGGCACGTCCGCATAACGCAGCTTCTGGCGGATGGCGGCCATGGATACGATGGCCATCAGCCATCCCACGCCGGAGCCGAACCCGAACACCAGGGATTCGACAAAGGTATATTCCCGCTCCACCATGAACAGTGATGTGCCCAGGATAGCGCAGTTCACGGCGATGAGCGGCAGAAACACCCCCAGCGCCGTGTACAGGGCCTGGGAAAACCGGTCGATTACCATCTCGGTGCCTTGCACCATGGCCGCGATCACGGCAATAAACGTTATGAACTTCAGAAAGCTGAGGTCCACGCTGGGCAGACCGGCCCAGGCCAGGGCGCCGGGGGCCAGCAGATACCGAAAGATCAGCCAGTTCACCGGCGTGGTAACGGTCAGCACAAACACCACGGCAAACCCCAGGCCCGTGGCGGTGTGAATGTTTTTGGACACCGCCACAAAGGAACACATGCCCAGAAAATAGGCCAGCAGGATGTTGCCCATGAAAACGGAGTTTAGAAATATACTGAGCAGTTCTTCCATGCTAACTGTCCTTCTTTATGGTTTTCTGCAGCCACACCAGCAGACCGATGATGATAAACGCGGCCGGGGCCACCAGCATGAACCCCATGTCCTCGTATCCGGCGGCATAAAACGCCTCGGGCACCATCTTGACCCCAACCAGCGACCCCGACCCCAGCAGCTCGCGGATGGCCGCCACGATAATCAGCACCGACGCATAACCGCAGCCGTTGCCCAGGCCGTCGATAAAGGAAATATAAGGCCGGTTGCCCATGGCAAAGGATTCGGCCCGCCCCAGCACGATGCAGTTGGTGATGATCAGTCCCACGAACACGGAGAGCTGTTTGCTGATGTCGTACATGAAGGCCCGTAGAAACTCGTCGCAGAGGATCACCAGCGACGAAATAATGGCCAGTTCGACAATGATACGGATGTTCCGGGGAATGGTATTGCGCAGCAGGGAGACGAAAAGATTGGAAAGAGAGACCACGAAGGTCATTGCCAGCCCCATGACAATGGCGGTTTTGAGCTGGACGGTCACGGCCAGGGCCGAGCAGATGCCCAGCATCTGGATGTTGATGGGATTGTTGTCCCACACGGCATCAATAAAAACTTTGTATGTTTCGGTCCGGGTCAGCGTCATGATGTTTCATCCTTTTGTGTTGCCGGCCGGTTTTCCGGTTCACATCCGCTTTTATCCGTCGGCAACCGCATGAGCCTGTTCTGACGGAACTGAACGGACACGGGTTCGTATGTCTTTAAAACCGATTCAAGCCCCCGGGAAAGATACTTGCCGGTAAGCGTGGCGCCGCTGATGCCGTCCACGTAATGCTCCCGTTTTTCTTTTGAAATATTGTCTTCCACCTTCCCCTTGGCAATCTGGACGGAGACGAATTCATTTTCCTGATTGACGATCTTTTTGCCCTTAAAATTTTCCTGAAACCACTGTTTTTCGATCTCCCCGCCCAGGCCCGGGGTTTCGGAATGTTTATACACCGTAAAGCCGGCCACGGTTTCCCCGTCTTTTTCCAGGGCCAGGTACCCTTTGATCCGGCCCCACAGGCCCCGTGTGTTGATGGGGATGATGTAGTTTTTGATGGTCTGCTCCGTAGTGATGTTCAGGTAAACATGCAGAGCGTCTTTCGTGGCTGCCGAAGGCGTCATCAGGTTACCGGCGGGTGATATCCAGAGGCAGCGGATATGATCGTCGTACAATTGCGTGATGCGTTCAGGAGAATAGGTTTTCCCGGCCCGGATAAGCCCCACCGCCAGAAGGATGTTTTTCTGCCGGTCCACCTTCAGGTTCCGCTGCTGATAGGGGCGCAGGCCGACCGATGCGCTGGTCAGCAGCACACTGCACACCAGGCACAGCACCAGGGCGAACACGATCGATTTCATATAATCAGACATTGATTATCTCGTAAAAAGTTGCAAACGGGATGGCAAGGTAAAAAGTTCAAGTTCGAGGCGCGCAAATCTTGAGGAATGGAGCGTACTTGGCCGTACGTGACATGACGAGAGATGCAGCGCAACAAAGAAATTGGACTTTTTACGAAGCCATCAGACATTGGGAATTCTCCGTTTCAATAGCACCTGTATCTCCACATGATCCAGCAGGGGGGCAAAGAGATTCATAAAAAGAATCGCCATCATCACGCCTTCCGGGTATGCTGGGTTGAACACACGGATCAGCACGGTGAGCATTCCGATAAGAAACCCGTAAATCCAGCGGGACTTCTGCATGCCCGGCGCGGATACCGGGTCGGTGGCCATGTAAACAATGCCGAAGGCAAATCCGCCCATGACCAGGTGGAAAACCGGATCGAGGCCATACCATGGCAGAGCGCCGGGGCCGGCAAACAGGTTGAGCAGCCAGCCGGTGGCGAGCACGCCAGCCACGCCGCCCAGAATAATCCGGTAGCTGGCGATTCCTGCCGCTACCAGGACAATGGCGCCGATCAGGCAGCAGAAGGCAGAGGTTCCGCCCACGCTGCCCGCATAATTGCCCAGAAACATTTTTATGAAGGGGAAGCCGGCATCGTTTAAAACGGCGGCCATGCGTTCTCCTGCCCCGGTCAGGGCCGAAA
Organism: Thermodesulfobacteriota bacterium; assembly: GCA_034189225.1. GTDB lineage: Bacteria > Desulfobacterota > Desulfobacteria > Desulfobacterales > Desulfosudaceae > JAXHTY01. The sequence continues at coordinate 2,405 of JAXHVL010000182.1, read as the reverse complement.
CCGCCAGGGGCGTGGCGCCGGTCACCGCGTCCGCGGCGCTTCCGGCAAGGTTGGCCACCCACACCTGGTCCCCAGACATCTGGGCCGGATAGGCAAAGAAAAGAAACGCGCGGCCGGTGAGTGCGGGATTGAATATGTTGCGCCCCGTGCCCCCGAAAATTTCTTTTCCTATGACCACACCGAAGGAGATGCCGACGGCCACCTGCCACAGTGGAATTTCAGGCGGCAGGGTCAGGGGAAACAGCAGGCCGGTAACCAGAAAGCCCTCGGAGATTTCATGTTTGCGGACCGAGGCGAACAGCAGCTCCCAAAAAAACCCTACACCATAGGATACGATGATCAGGGGCAGTACGATCCACAGGCCTCTCAAGACAACCGGTAGCCAGTCTGTGGGCAGCCCCGCGGCCTGAGAAGCCTGATAGCCGGTATTATAAATGCCGAACAGCACCGGCGGTATCAATGCAAGAAGCACCATGCTCATAAAGCGTTTCAGGTCCAGGCTGTCGCGGAGATGGGGGCGCTGCCGGGTGACCAGCCCGGGCAGAAAGAAAAAGGTTTCCGTGGCATTGAACAGGGGCGCCAGCCAGGCCAGGCGGCCGCCGCTGGCAAAATGCCTTTTCTGGGATTCAAACAGATGCCGGATAAATCTCATGATGCCGCCTGTTCCTTGTAAAATGTTTTTCGCGCGGACCTCAGCTGTTCGCAGAGCTCCACCTTGGACGGGCACACATAGCTGCAAAGGCCGCATTCGACACAGTCCAGAAGCCCGTGCGCCAGGGCTTCCTCGATCTCGCCGGCCACAAGGCTTTTCATGGTAAACTGGGGCAGTATGTCAACGGGGCAGACCTCGGCACAGGCCCCGCAGTTGATGCAGGCCCGTTCCTCTCCATGCAGGCCCGTGTCCCTGTCAAAGGGGCCCGGATTGAATGCGGAAAGAAAGGCCCGCCAGTGGCTGGGTTTGCGGAAACCGGGCCGCAGAAACCCTACGAATTCCGGTTTATTGCCTTCGGGCAGAACGGTGATGGCCGTTTCATAATAATTGACACCCGCGCCCGGGGAAACGGCCTGCCCGCGAAACACGCCACCGGCAATCACCCGGTAATCCTGAAGATTTTCCACCGCCGGCGCAAGGCTTGTGATCGGCGCGCCGATGCGGGTGTGGACATGGGATATCACACCGGGTGCCGAAACGGTCACCACCCGTTGGACCGGAAAGCGGCCGGTGGTCAAGAATTTACCCAGCAACACCACATCTGCACCGTGTATATACCAGCTGGCATTGTCCTGGGCATCGGCACGGGTGTGGTAAATAAAAACACCGGGATCATCGGCCGGGTAAGGGCCGTTAAGCCGGTGGGTGACCACCCGTTGTGTTTTTTCCGGCATTGGGGGCGGGTCCTGGCCATTGCCCACCACGTTGACGATAGGGGCCAGCAAGGAAAGGGCCAAAAGACCCGTATAAAAATCATCTTCGGCGCCTTCCAGATAGAAGGCCGGCGGCGGATGAAACGGATCAAGGCAATCCAGGGGCACGATAATGGCAGGCGGGACAATGCCGGGATCGGCAATATCCCGGAAGGGCAATGATCGAATAAACGGCCAGATGCCACCTTCTGTGAGCCGTTGTACCAGTTCACTCCGGCTCAGGCTTTCCGGCGTCTGGCCGGGCGCCAGAGACTTGAACGATTCCTGCTCCTCGGTCCGGTCCAGTTGGATGACAATGGCCCGGATTACACGGCGCGGGCCGTATTCGATGGTTTCTATCACACCGGCGCCGGGCGACAGAAACCGCATGTCGGGATTGCGTTTATCGGTAAAAAGCACGGACCCCAGGCGAACCCGGTCGCCTTCTTTCACCTGAAGACGGGTCTTGATGTGGGATATCCGCTCCGCAGAAACAATCAGCCGATCCACCGGCCCGGCGGTTTGGGTCGTCGAGCCCGGCGCGCCGGTCATGCTGACGGGCAGTCCTTTTTTTATGCGAATGGTATTCATCGGGTATTCACCGGCCAGTCCGTTAATATTTTACAGAGTTTACCATTTATGCGCAGCAGCTTCAAGCCGGTATAACCCCAAATCGTCCGTCTATTGCCAGGTTTTTCAGTTTGCCGAAACAACTGAACAGCAACACGTGCCCGGCCCCTCAAAAACACCACGGCGGTGTTACGCACATTTAACGCGACCATCATTGCAAAAGGAAGCCGTTTTTCTCGTTGTTCTTTTGGCTGAATTCTGGTAACTACATAGTCCGTCATGCTTTTCTTTGCTCGCCCAAAGAAGATGGTCTCGTAAAAAGCCAAAATCGGGATGGCAAAGTAAAAAGTTCAAGTTCGAGGCGCGCAAATCTCGAGGAATGATCTGTAGGGGCGAACCTTGTGTTCGCCCTTTGATCGGGCGAACACAAG
>JAXHVL010000181.1:0-14522 GCA_034189225.1 Thermodesulfobacteriota bacterium | reverse complement strand
CTTTGTTGCGCTGCATCTCTCGTCATGTCACGTACAACTAAGTACGCTCCATTCCTCGAGATTTGCGCGCCTCGAACTTGAACTTTTTACTTTGCCGTCCCAAAATTGACTTTTTACGAGTGCATCGTGTCCGTAAAAAAATCTTTCCCTGCCGGTGTCGACGTTGGCGTCAATCTCTCGGTCCATCACCTGGCGTCTCTGGTTTTCAAAAAAACAGTCCTGCTTGCTGCCGTTGGTCATTGCCCGGCTTTCTGCGCATCGGCCGGTATCCATAGCGTGGTGCCGTCGAATTCCAGCTCTTTGATGTTTTTATAGTCAATCTTGTCCAGCAGAGAAAACAGTTCCTCCATTTGGTAAACCACAATTTTCTCCAAAGGCTGGATGATGTCAAGATCAATTTCGATTTTATTTTTGTTAAGATTGTAGATAATTACGCTTTTTTCAGAGAATTTCAGTATCTTACCCACGCCGGAACTGGTGCCGTTTCTTGCCGGCTCGTCCGCCAGGGGGGAAAGGGAGACCCCTTTTTCCTCAAAATAATCCTTCAGGAGTTTGAAATGGATGTCCCAGATATTTTCCCCGGTCTGGACGACGTGAATACCGTATTCGGCGACATTTTCCGGGGCCACGGCCAGGTCGCCGCCCAGGTCCGTTTCCACAACCCGGCCCTTGCCGAGCTCTGATTTTTCTTTTATGGTTTCCATGGATACGGTTTTATCCCCGACCTTTACCGCTTCATCTGATTTGGCCACCATATCGACACTTTCATTAAGGCCGTACTTTTTTTTCCGTTCATCCATCTCTTTTGCAAGGGATGAATCCTTGTACAGATTTTCATAGTCCAGAACTTTCTGTTTTTTTGCTTCGGGGGTGCCGGTGGCTGATTTGTCGGCGGCGGCTTCCGGGGCTTCGCCTTTTTGGGAGCGGCTCTGAATGAAGGTAATTGCGGTGGCCGCGGCGATCATGATGATAACGACGATGGCAAGGGCTATGGTGGTGCGTTTTTTCCGGTTAATGCCGTTTGTCATGGTTCCCCCTTTTTATTTTATCATCCACAGAAAATCATTTACGGGTTTTTTATGGTTATGAATGTATATTCCATTGACCGTTTGTCTTTTCAACCATGCCTTCCCAGGCGTCTGACGGTCCGGCATCAGGTTTTTTCGTCAAATTTGATCTTACTGTCCCCGCTGTGCATTGCCGGATCTCCCTGAATAGTGATGGTCAAGTCCCGCCGTGTTTCCAGCTCAAGGAGTTCGCTTTTTTTGCGGTTCAGCAGGTAGTCTGCCACAGCCACCGGTACGATACCCATTACACTGGTGTCGCTGCTCTTGAGGGTTTCAAGGCGGAGTTTGCGCAGAAAGTTGATGGCCAGTTTTTCCGTGGCCATCACATACCCCTTGCCGTTGCAATTGCTGCACGGTACGAACGAGGAAATTTCAATGGACTGCCGGAGGCGCTGCCGGGACATTTCCAGCAGGCCAAACCGGGAAAGAAGGCCAACCTTGGTCCTGGCCTTATCCGTTTTCAGGTGGGCCTTGAGGGCCCTTTCCACGGCGGTTTTGTTTTTGCGGGTTTTCATATCGATGAAGTCGATGACCACCAGGCCGCCCATGTCCCGCAGGCGCAGTTGCCGGGCCACTTCTTCGGCAGCCTCCAGGTTGGTCTGCAGGGCGGTTTCCTCGATGGAGCCTTTCTGCCGGGCCTTGCCGGAGTTGACGTCGATGGCCACCAGGGCCTCGGTCTGGTTCAGCACGATGGAGCCGCCGGACGAGAGCTTGACGTTGTTTTCAAATATCGATTCGATCTGGTTTTCCAGCTCGTATTTGGTGAAGATCGGTTTGTCGCTCTTGTAATGCTTGACAATATTTGTCCGCCTCGGGGACACAACCCCCACGAAGTTTTTGACCTTTTCGAAAACCGAGTGATCATCGATGAGGATTTCCTTGATGTCCGGAGTGAGATAGTCGCGGATCACCCGCACGGTCAGATCCCGTTCCTTGTGAAGGGTGGCCGGGGCTTTTTTGTTGATCCCCTTGTTCTTGATGTTCTTCCAGAGCCGCATGAGGTAGTTGATATCCTTGGATATCTCCGTCTTTGAAGCGCCCTGGGCCGCCGTGCGGAGAATAACGCCGAAGCCCTCCGGGATGTTGATTTTATCGATGATGTCCCGGAGTCGCTTGCGTTCATCTTCATCATCGATTTTCTTGGAAACCCCCTTGCTGGCGCTGCCCGGCATAAGGACGCAGTACCGCCCCGGAATGGACAGAAAGGTGGTGAGGGATGCGCCTTTGTGCATGATCGGGTCTTTGGTGACCTGCACCAGCAGTTCCTGGCCGGGCTTGATAAGCTCCCGCATGGAGACTTCTTTCTGCGGGGGCTGTTGCAGGTAATCGCCGTGAATGTCCTGTTTCTGAAGGAACCCGTGGCGTTCATCGCCGTAATCCACGAACACGGCCTGAAGGCTAGGCTCCACCCTGGCGACGGTGCCTTTGTAGATATTGCTTTTCCGGGTGATCCTGGAGGCGGTTTCCAGGTGGAACTCGAACAGGCGGTCGTCTTTTACTCTGGCGATCCTGCATTCTTCCGTATCAACGGCGTTGATGAGGATTTTGTCGGTCATGAAAGTTGTCTCATTTGTGTATTTTAAAGGTGGCGTTTTTCCATATTTCTTGCTAGTGTATGCGTTTAACATATGAAATTCGGCAGTGTAAGTCAAACGCTTTTAAAAAAAGTCACATGGAGTGAACATGAAGTATATCGTAACCGGCGGCGCGGGGTTCATCGGCAGCGCCGTGGTCTGGCAGTTGAACAACGCCGGCATTGAAGACATCCTGGTGGTGGACAATCTCGGTACGTCGGACAAGTGGAAAAACCTGGTCAATCGGAGGTATGCGGATTATATTCACAAGGATGCGTTTCTGGAACCCTTTTTAAACGGCCGGTTCGGGGATGTGGCGGCGGTGATTCACATGGGCGCCTGTTCGTCCACCACGGAGCGGGACGCCGACTACCTGATGACCAACAATTATTATTATTCCAGGACCATCGCCGAATACGCCCTGGCCAATAATATCCGGCTGATCAATGCCTCCAGCGCGGCCACCTACGGGGACGGCACCGCCGGATTTTCAGACGATCCTGCCGCCCTGGACCGCCTGGCGCCGCTGAACATGTACGGCTATTCCAAGCATCTGTTCGATCTGTGGGCCCGCCGGACCGGGGCCCTGGACCGCCTGGCCAGCCTGAAGTTTTTCAATGTGTTCGGTCCCAACGAGTATCACAAAGGGGATATGTGCAGCGTGATTTACAAATCCTTTTTCCAGGTCCGCGACACCGGCCGCATCCGGTTGTTCAAGTCGTACCGGGATGCCTATGAAGACGGCGGGCAGATGCGGGATTTCGTGTACGTGAAGGATTGTGTTGCATTGATCGGATGGCTGCTGGAGAACAGAGAGGCCAACGGCATCATGAACGTGGGGACCGGCACCGCCCGCACCTGGAACGACCTGGCAGCATCGGTGTTCGCCGCCATGGACCAGCCGGCGAATATCGAGTACATCGATATGCCCGAGCATTTGCGGGACCGTTACCAGTATTTCACGGAAGCGGAAACGGCGAAGCTAAGCCGGCTCGGCTCTCCAATGGCCTTCACGCAGCTGGAGGCCGCGGCGGACGATTATGTGCGAAATTATTTACAGCAGGAGGACCCGTATCTGTAAAGATGATGGTCTCGTAAAAAGTCGCTTGCGGACGGCAAAGTAAAAAGTTCAAGATGCGGCGTGTCTATCTTGCCCTCGAGGAATGGAGCGTACTTAGCCGTACGTGACATGACGAGAGATACATCGCAACGCAGATATTGGACTTTTTACGAAGCCGTCAAGGATGGGAAGATCAATAATGTTCAGTAAGGTACTGCAAGATCATACGGATTGCATCAGCCGGCTGGCCGAAATAACGCCGGCGGTTGAAGAAGCGGCCGCCCGGCTCTCCGGCGTGGTCGCCGGCGGCGGGCGGATTTTTATCTGCGGCAACGGTGGATCTGCGGCAGATGCTCAGCATTTTGCCGCCGAGCTGGTGGGCCGGTTCGAGCAGGAGCGCGCGGCGCTTCCGGCCGTCGCCCTGACCACCGACACCTCCATTATCACGGCCGTGGCCAACGATTATGCTTATGACGATATATTTGCCCGGCAGCTGGCGGGCCTGGGCTCGGCGCAGGACGCCATGATCGGCCTGTCCACCTCCGGCAATTCCGAAAATGTGCGTCGGGCCTGCGCCGTTGCCGCGGAAAAGGGAATGCTTTGCGTGGGCCTGCTGGGCGGCGACGGCGGCAGTCTCAGGGAGGGGGTCGATGTCTCCCTGGTGGTGTCCTCGCACAATACTGCCCGTATTCAGGAAATGCACATCCTGATCCTGCATTTTTTTGCCATGAAGATTGAATCAGATGCCGTGGGGAGAGGACAATGACGCTTTATTGCCCGGATTTTTCATCGTGCCGGGTCCTGGTGGCCGGCGATGTCATGCTTGACGTTTACTACTGGGGAGATGTGGGCCGTATTTCCCCGGAAGCGCCCGTGCCGGTGGTCAGGATCGTGAGAAAAACCTGTACTCTGGGCGGGGCCGGCAATGTGGCGCTGAACCTCAGAGGCCTGGATGGGCGCGTCACCCTGCTGGGTATCCGGGGAGACGATCCGGCCGGGGCGGATATGGCCGCGGCCCTTGAGGAACATGGCGTTGTCGATGAACTGGTGGTGATGCCCGGCCATCCGACCACCACCAAGACCCGGGTGATCGGGCAGGGGCAGCAGCTCGTGCGGCTGGATGAGGAGCAGTTCTGGCAGGCAGAAGCCGACGCAGGCGCAGGCTTGGTGACGGCGTTTGAGGACCTGATTGATGACGTGGATGTGGTGATTCTGTCGGACTATGGCAAGGGGTACTTCGGTTTCGGGCTTGCCGGGACGTTTATTGCACGGTGCAATGCCAAAAAAGTGCCGGTTTTTGTGGACCCCAAGGGAAGTGACTGGTCAGGTTATGCGGGGGCCACCTGTGTGACGCCCAACACCCGGGAATTCATGCAGGCATGTTCCCTTAATGTCGAGGATGAGCATGAGATCGAGATCCAGGCCGGGTCCATGATCCGACGGCTGGGGCTTGCGGCCCTCCTGATAACCCGCGGCGTCCGGGGCATGTCCCTGTTTACCGCGGATGGACCACCGGTTCATATTCCCACCGAGGCCAAGGACGTGTTCGACGTGTCCGGGGCCGGGGACACGGTGATCAGCGTGATCGCGGCGGCCACGGGTGCGGGCATGCCCATTGCCGACGCAGCGGTGCTGGCCAACTGCGCCGCCGGCATCGTGGTGCAGAAAGTGGGCACCGCGCCCATCGACCGTCTGTCCCTGGAGACGGTGGTGCGCGGACGCCAGGCCGAAGGCCCGGCCAAGCAATATCCGCTGCCCGAAGCCGTCAACATGGTGACGGCCTGGAAAAAAGATGAACAACGGGTGGTTTTCACCAACGGGTGTTTTGACCTCCTGCATGCCGGGCACATCAAGCTGCTGCACGCCGCGGCCCGGGAAGGGGACAAGCTCGTGGTCGGCATCAATTCCGATGCCTCGGTGCGGCGGCTCAAGGGCGAATCCCGGCCCGTATTGCCTGAAGCCGAACGGGCCGCTATCCTTGCGGCCATCGGATGTGTTGACATGGTGATTGTTTTTTCAGAAGATACCCCCATCCGGTTGATCGAGGGCCTGAAGCCCGACGTGATCGTAAAGGGCGGCGACTATACCCCCGATACGGTGGTGGGCCGTGACCTGGTGGAAAGCTACGGCGGCCGGGTCTGCCTGGTGGCCCTGAAGGACGGGGTGAGCACGACCAATATCATTAAAACGGTAACCCGGCATTGAGGCAGGCTGAACTGCGTGGGAATGCACTAGCAAATCGGGAAATTAAGGTGTTGGAAATACAAGAGGACGTTTGAAGAATGGAAGAACGCTACAACCATAAAGCAGTGGAAGAGAAGTGGCAGGCGGTGTGGGTGTCGGAAAGCGCCTTCAAGGCCGAAGAGGCGCCGGACCGGCCCAAGTATTACCTGTTTGAGATGTTTCCCTATCCCTCGGGAAAAATTCACATGGGGCATGTGCGGAATTATACCATCGGCGACGTGGTGGCGCGTTATAAACGGATGAAGGGATTTAACGTGCTGCACCCCATGGGCTGGGACGCCTTCGGCATGCCCGCCGAAAACGCGGCCATTCAGAACGAAACCCACCCGGCGGCCTGGACGCGCAGCAATATCGATTACATGCGGTATCAGCTCAAGAAGATGGGCTTCAGCTATGACTGGGACCGGGAAATCGCCACCTGCGATCCGGAATACTACCGGTGGGAGCAGTGGCTGTTTCTGCAGATGTATGAAAAGGGGATGGTCTACCGGAAGGAATCCTACCTGAACTGGTGCGATCACTGCGCCACTGTCCTGGCCAATGAACAGGTGGAGGCCGGCGAGTGCTGGCGGTGCGGCAACACGGTGCGGCAGAAGAACCTGCCCCAGTGGTTTTTCAAGATCACCGACTATGCGGAGGATCTGCTGGCCTATTGCGATGAACTGCCCGGATGGCCCGAAAAGGTCACCACCATGCAGAAGAACTGGATCGGCAAGAGCGTGGGCGCAGAGATCCGCTTTCCCGTAGACGGTCGGGACATGGACATTTCGGTGTTTACCACCCGGCAGGACACGGTGTTCGGCGCGACCTTCATGTGCCTGGCGCCCGAGCATCCCATGGTCAGGGAACTGGCCGCTGGAACCGATCATGCCGATGCCGTGGATGCGTTTATCGAAAAGATGGCCGCCACCGACCGGTCCGACAAGTCGGTGGCGGCCTATGAAAAAGAAGGGGTGTTCACCGGCGCATGGTGCATCAACCCCATGACAAATCGGCGCATGCCCGTGTATACCGCCAATTTCGCCCTCATGGAATACGGCACCGGCGCAGTGATGTGCGTGCCCGCCCATGATCAGCGGGACTTCGAGTTTGCAAAAAAATACGGGCTGGAGATTATCGTGGTGGTCAGCCCCCGGGATGAATCCTTGACGGCGGATACCATGGCCGAGGCTTATACCGGTCCCGGCGTACTGGTGAATTCCGGGGCTTTTGACGGCACGGACAATGTGCAGGCCCTGGATGATATCGCCCGCCACATGGAGGCCGAGGGCATCGGCCGCAAGACGGTTAGTTTCCGCCTCCGGGACTGGGGTATTTCCAGGCAGCGGTACTGGGGCGCTCCCATTCCCATGATCCATTGCGACACCTGCGGCGTGGTACCCGTACCGGAAAAGGACCTGCCCGTGGTCCTGCCGGAGGACGCCAACCTGCTGGAAGGCGGCAAATCGCCCCTGCCGGTGATGGATTCGTTTGTGAACACCACCTGCCCAAAGTGCGGCGGTCCGGCAAAGCGGGATACCGATACCATGGACACCTTTGTGGATTCGTCCTGGTATTACCTCCGGTATTGCAGCCCGCGCTGTGAAGACGGCATGTTTGACAAGGCAGCGGTGGAATACTGGATGCCCGCGGACCAGTATATCGGCGGGGTGGAGCACGCTATTCTGCACCTGCTCTATTCCCGGTATTTTACCCGGGTGCTGTACACCCTGGGCCTGGTGCCGTTCAAGGAACCCTTTACCCGGCTGCTGACCCAGGGCATGGTCTGCAAGGAGATCATGACCTGCCCGCAACACGGATATCTGTATCCTGAGGAGGTGGAGAAAGAAGGTGACGGTCTGGCCTGCACTTTCTGCGGAAAGCCGGTCACCCTGGGCCGGGTGGAGAAGATGTCCAAGTCCAAGAAAAATGTCATTGACCCCAATTCCCTTCTGGAGACCTACGGCGCCGATGTAACCCGGCTGTTCTGCCTTTTTGCCTCGCCCCCGGAAAAGAGCCTGGAGTGGAGCGAACAGGGCGTGGAGGGCGCGTATCGCTTCATGAACCGCGTCTGGCGGATGGCCGGTGCATGGATGGACGCCGTCAACACGGTGACGGCTTACCATGGCCCCGCAGCCGATCTGTCCGACGACCTGAAACCCCTTTTCCGCAAGATTCACCAGACCATCAAAAAGGTGACCACCGATATCGAGGAGCGGTTTCACTTCAATACCGCCATCAGCGCAGTGATGGAACTGACCAATGCCATGGGCGGTATTGAAGACACGTCTGACGCCGACACCCGACAGGTCATGCGGCTGGGCATCGAAAGCGTGGCCCTGCTGCTGTCGCCCATTATTCCGCATTTCTGCGAGGAGCTATGGGAGCGCATGGGGTATGCCACGCGGATTGCCAATGAGCCGTGGCCCGCCTATTCCGAGGATGCCATCGCAGCCGAGGAGATTCTCGTGGTGGTACAGGTCAACGGCAAGCTCCGCGGCAAGTTCAGCGCGCCCGCCGATGCCGGCCAGGATCAGTTAAAGGAAAAAGCCCTGGCCTGCGAACAGGCGCAAAAGTTCATCGCGGACAAGGAAGTGAAAAAGGTGATTGTGGTGCCCGGCAAGCTGGTGAATATTGTCGTTTGATAAGGTATTCATTGATGAATTGTTGTCGTCGTAATTTTATATGGTTATTGATTGTATGCGCTTTTCCCCTCCTGGCCGGGTGCGGGTACCAGTTTGCCGGCACCGGCGGAATGCCCGGCGGCATCGACAGGGTGAATGTGGCGGTGTTTGAGAACCGGTCCGGCGAAAGCGGGGTGGAATCCGCCTTTACCAACAACCTGATCTACGAGCTGACCCGGCGGGGCGGGGTTTCCATCGTGTCCGCGGATGCCGCGAACGGCCGGATAACCGGCACGATCCGTTCCATCACCACGGACACGGTCAGCCACGAGGAAACCTACGTGACGGCGGAGCGGCGGGTGCGCGTGGTGGTGGATGTCCGCCTGGTATCAGCGGACGGCCGGACCCTGTGGGCGGGAACCGGCATTGAAGGCAGGGAGGTGTATGCCGTGGCCGGCTCGGGTTATATGACCGATGAAAACAAAAAAGCCGCCATTGAGCGGCTTTCAGAAGATATGGCCGAGGCGATATACAATCGCATGGCAGCCGATTTTTAGGTGATAATAATCTCGTAAGGGGTGGTTTGGGGACGGCAAAGTAAAAAGTCCAAGATGCGGCGCCAGCTAATCCACTCTTGAGGAATGGAGCGTACTTAGGCGTACGTGACATGACGAGAGAGGCAGCGCAACGCAGATATTGGATTTTTTACGAAGCCGTCAGCCGATGGAGCTGACCATGCGGGTAAGGCGGGATATCTTTCTTGCCGCGGTGTTTCTGTGAAGGGTGCCCTTAGCCGCTGTTTTATCGATCAGTTTCTGGGCCGCCTTGAGTTGAGCCCGGGCATCTTCGGCGGCATTGTTTTTAACCGCTGCCTCGATCTTTTTGGTCATGGTTTTGACCGTGGTTTTTCTTGATTTATTGCGCAGTTCCCGAATTTTGCTCTGACGGTGACGCTTTATCGCTGATTTATGGTTCGCCAATGATCCAGCCTCCTTAAATTCATCTGAGTTAATAATTGATGCACTCGTAAAAAGTCAATTTTGGGACGGCAAAGTAAAAAGTTCAAGTTCGAGGCGCGCAAATCTCGAGGAATGGAGCGTACTTAGCGGTACGTGACATGACGAGAGATGCAGCGCAACAAAGAAATTGGACTTTTTACGAAGCCGTCAATAATTCATTATAAACGAAATTTAAGATTATGCCCCTGTTTTTATCAATTTGTCAACCGAAATTTTCCTTTTTTGCAAATTGCATTTGCGGTATAGTTAATGGTGCACTCGTAAAAAGCCATTTTGGGACGGCAAAGTAAAAAGTTCAAGAGCAAGGCGTCGATGCATCTCGAGGAATGATCTGTAGGGGCGAACCTTGTGTTCGCCTGATCAGAGGGCGAACACAAGGTTCGCCCCTACACCGCACGTGACATGACGAGAGATGCATCGAAACGCAGCTATTGGATTTTTTCGAAGCCGTCAGCTAATGATGGTATGATAATGGATACGGGCCTGCCATGAAGCCTGGAACCGGCTTGTGTTGTCATCCACAAAAATATGATGAAGCTGTGATGGCTGAGTTATGAGAGGGGAGAAATTAAAGAGTGTCCGTCCAGAAATTAGATATTTTGGTCGAGTTCAAGGAAGGCGAAAATTTTAACCGGAGGAATACTTTGCGTATTTTGAGGATGCAATTTGAGCCTGACGCAGAAATCGGGCAAAATAGCAATTTATGGATGGGCACTAAAGAACGGCAATGATACACCCCTCAAACCTCACTCCTCAGAACCTGCCCACCCGGGAGACGATTATAATGGAAAATAGTAAATATCGGCCCATCCGGCGTATCATGCTGATTTTTCCACCGATGTACGATGCCAGACTTTTTGCCGATACCATGGTTTGTCCGCCCCTGGGGATCGCATCCCTTGCTGCCTATGTGCGGGACCTGGTTGATGTGCGGCTTCTTGATTGTCTCGCGGAAGGGTATCGCAATCGGGTGCCCGTCAGTTACGACATAATGCGTGTCGGGTTGTCCTACGATGCGATTATGGATCGGGTCCGGGCCTATGATCCGGACATGGTCGGCATTTCCTGTATTTTTTCCAACCAGTTCGTCTGCGTTCGGGAGATCAGCCGAAGAATCAAAACCGAAATCAGCCGGGATATAACGGTGGCGACCGGCGGCACGCATCCCTCGTTCCTGCCCGAGCATACCCTGGCCACCACGGATGTGGATTACGTGGTGGTGGGCGAAGGCGAAACCGGGCTGCGGTCCATCATCACCGCCATCAATGCCGGCCGGCCGGTGACGGACATCGACGGCATCGCTTTCCGGGACAACGGGGGCGTGACGGTCAATCCCCGCACCACCTGGATCGAAGACCTGGACAGCCTGCCGTTCCCTGCCCGGGACCTTCTGCCCATGGAAACCTATTTTAAAATCAAGCAGCCCATGGGACTTCATTGGCGCCGGGTGCGCAACACCCCCATCGTTTCCAGCCGCGGGTGTCCGTTTAAATGTGCTTTCTGTTCGTCGTACCTGCACTGGGGAAGCCGGTTCCGCAAGCGCTCCGCGGAAAACGTGCTTGCGGAAATCGTCCATCTGAAAAAGGAATACGGCATTCAGGAGCTCAAATGGCAGGACGACAACCTCACGGCGGACAAGAACCGCGCCCGGGCCATTTTCCAGGGTATGATCGACCGGGGTCTGGCCATGCCGTGGAACACCCCCAACGGTATCGCCCTGTGGACCCTGGATTCGGCCATGATCCGGTTGATGAAAAAAAGCGGGTGTTTTGAAATGACGCTGGCCGTGGAATCCGGCGACCCGGATTCTTTTGAACGGTATGTGGGCAAGCCCTTCTCCTTTGACAAGGCCCGGGAGGTGGCGCGTCTGGCCCGGGAAAACGGCATCACCACGGTGGGGTATTTCATCGCCGGGTTCCCGGAAGAGACCATCGAGCAGATCCGCAATTCCATGCGGTTTGCCCTGGACCTTCGGGTGGACTACCTGGTCCCTTTTGTTTACAATCCTCTGCCGGGGTCGGTCCTTTGGCGGGAGTGCGTTGAAAAGGGATACATATCCAAAGATTACGGATATGAGGAAGCGAACAACTACTATATTCCCGGCGCGGTGATCAATACCGATTCCTTTGACATGCTGGATGTCAATACGCTTCAGGGCGTCACCTACCTGCGGAATCTTTTTAAAATGCCGTTCCGCAACCCAAAAGAGTTTGTGAATTACTATGGCCGCAGGCTTTTGTTTTCCCCGCGGTTCCTGTATAATTTTGTGATGGTGTTCTGGCGTTACCGGGAGATCGCCGTGGACCGGTTGATCCGGCGCAGGACATGGAAGGGGTAGGGGGAATTTAAAATTAAAAGCGGCAGGTTGGGTTGAATGAAATGAAACCTAATGTCATGTCAATCGTCATGTGTCACTAAAATCCTGGTGGAAGGCTAAAGCCTTCCGCTACATGTGCATTCTTATGCCGCCATCGGCAAGTGTAGCGGAAGCCTTCAGGCTTCCAGGTTCGAGGAGGCATAAATGACAATTCTCTGTTGACATGACACTAATATGCATTTCAAAGACTTGAACGACCGATATTATTTATGAAAGAACACATATCAAAAACCAGAGCCCAGGCATGACAGCCCCCGCACTTCGCCCCATACGGCGGGTAATGCTGATTTTCCCGCCCATGCATGATGTCCGGGTGATCGATACCATGGTGTGCCCGCCCATGGGCATCGCCTGCCTGGGCGCCTATATCCGGGATATCGTGTCGGTGCGCCTGCTGGACTGCCTGGCCGAGGGCTACCGCACCAAGGTGCCGGTCAACGACGAAGTGGACCGGGTGGGCATTTCCTATGACCGGATTCTGGAAATCATCCGGGCGGAACGTCCCGACATGGTGGGGATTTCCTGTATTTTTTCCAGCCAGATCGCCTGTTTGCGGGAGATCAGCCGCCGCATCAAAACCGAAATCGACGAGGACATCGTGGTGGTCACCGGCGGCACCCATCCGTCTTTTCTGCCGGAGCAGACCCTGGCCGAGACCCGGGTGGATTATGTGGTCCTGGGAGAGGGCGAGCTGGGACTTCGCGCCCTTATCGAGGCCCATAACGGCAAGGGCCGGATCGAGGAGATCGACGGGATCGCCTGCCGGCAGGACGGCGACTTCATTGCCCGCCCCCGCAGCTCGTGGATCGAGGACCTGGACAGCCTCCCGTTTCCCGCGCGCGATCTGCTGCCCATGGAAACCTATTTCAAGGCCGGTATGCCCATGGCGTTTCACTGGCGCCGGCTGCGCAACGTGCCCATCGTCTCCAGCCGGGGCTGCCCGTACCGCTGCAAGTTCTGTTCGTCTTACCTGCACTGGGGCAAACGGTTCCGCAAGCGCTCGCCGGAAAGCGTGCTGGCGGAAATCGAGCACCTGCGGGACGCCTTTGATGTACAGGAACTCAAGTGGCAGGACGACAACCTGACCGCCGACCGGAAACGGGCCCGGGCCATCTTCCAGGGCATGATCGACCGGGGCCTTGCCATGCCCTGGAACACCCCCAACGGAGTGGCCATCTGGACCCTGGACGATGAGATGCTCGGCCTGATGAAGCAGAGCGGGTGTTATGAGATCACCCTGGCAGTGGAGTCCGGCGACCCGGAATCCTTTAAAAAATACGTGGGAAAGCCCTTTGACCTTGAAAAGCCCGTGGAAATCGCCCGGCTCTGCCGCAGGCACGGCATCGCCACCGCGGCCTATTTCATCGTGGGGTTCCCCGGCGAGACCCTGGACCAGATCAAAAATTCCATGCGCTATGCCCTGCGCCTCAAGGTGGATTACCTGTCGCCGTTCGTTTACACCCCGCTGCCCGGCTCGGACCTGTGGCGGCAATGCGTGGAAGAGGGCATTGTTTCCGTGGATTACGCGTATGAAGACGCCAACAATTTCTTTAAACCCGATTTCGAAACCCCGTTTTTTGATATTGATGAGGTTTACCGCATTCAGGGGCGGGCCTACCTGCTGAACCTGCTTAAACTGCCGTTCAGAAACCCCCGGGAGTTTTTCGCCTGGTACGGCCGGCGGCTGGTTTTTCACCCGGTGTTTATTTACGATTTTTTCCGAAACATCTGGAAATACCGGAAACAGGTGTTTGCCAGGGTCCGGACCGGCATCGAAAAGACCACCCGTTCCGGGCCGGCTGCCCGTAAGGAAAAGAAAAAGAGGAAGGCGTGATACCATGACCCCGACCGGCCTGCGGCCCATAAAGCGGGTGATGCTGATTTTTCCACCCATGTTCGATGTCCGGCACGTGGACACCATGGCCTGCCCGCCCATGGGCATCGCCTATCTCGGGGCCTATGTGCGGGACCTGGTGGATGTCCGGCTGCTGGACTGCCTGGTGGCACCAAACGCCGCCCGGCAGCGGGTGACCGACTATATCGAGCTGGTCGGGCTTCCCTATGACGATGTGGCCGCGCAGATACGGGACTATGCCCCGGACATGGTGGGCCTGTCCTGCATCTTTTCCGGCCAGTCCGCCTGCGTCCGGGAGATCAGCCGCCGCATCAAGCAGGACATCGACCCGGAGATCGTCGTTGTCACCGGCGGCACGCATCCCTCGTTTCTGCCGGAACAGACCATGGCGGAAACCCGCGTGGACTACGTGGTGCTGGGCGAGGGCGAGCTGACCCTTCGGGCCCTGATCCAGACCCACAACAGCGGCGGAACCGCCGCCGACATCGCCGGCATCGACGGGCTGGCATTCCGCAAGGACGGCAGCCCCGTGGTCAACCCGCGGCGCAACTGGATCAAAGACCTGGATGCCATTCCCTTTCCCGCGCGGGACCTGCTGCCCATGGAACGGTATTTTGCCGCAAAGGTGCCCATGGGTCTGCACTGGCGAAAAATCCGCAACACCCCCATCGTTTCCAGCCGGGGATGCCCGCACCGCTGCCCGTTCTGTTCCTCCTGGCTGCA
>JAXHVL010000180.1:0-57748 GCA_034189225.1 Thermodesulfobacteriota bacterium | reverse complement strand
TTTTCGTAGTGATATTGAATGGTTGATGACTTTTTATATACTACGCTAAGCAGAAAAAGTCAACCACAAAATGCGCTTTTTTTATTTTTTTCAAGTAGTTATTCCCGTGGATGGACACTAAATAGCGCCGATTTGTTTGCCTTATTTTGCAACATAGGAATCACTTCAATAATGTGAGATTTTGGGGCCAAATAATGTGGGACGTAGCACCTGGAATTTGCAGATGAACCGTCATCAGCGTGTTTCGTTACACTACCATGACACCCCACCAATGTTCAATCTGTTTGAAATAAGGATAGATAATTATTGTACAGATCCGCATGGACGCGGCTGTGGTCATCCAGGTCGCCCATCATTTCCAGGCCCGGGACAATGGCTTTGGCCACGGGCAGGTTGATGTCGGCGCAGGTGATGTCCACATAACAGGGGGAAAGGCCGTTTCTCAGCAGCAGGGTTTCAAGCAGGGCCAGATCGGTTTCGGGATTTGCAGTGGCGTAATCGGGCAGATTCTCATGGGGACGATGGTGAGGCCGTCACATGGTCCGGACGCGTGGCCGGAACGGCGGGATAGGGACAGGTGTTTCCCATAATGGCCGATACAATGGCTCGTTGCGCGTTGAGATGGGCGGCCGTGCCCGTGTGAACGGTGCCGTTTTTTTCCGCCACAAAACACCGGCAGCAGGGAACCCCGATGGGCGGCGTGATGTCCTGGAACCAGAGGTCCAGTCCGGCCCATCTTCCGGCTTTACCACAAAAAAACCGGTCTGATGGCGGGTGGTCTCCCGGGTCAGGGTATAGGCGATTTCCGTGTTTTTCAAAAAACGCTCCGGTGTGTTTTGGGAAAGACGTGCCTCAGGGGCTTATTCGTTTAAACCAAGTATACACTCAAACGATGATTTGTAAAGAAACCCTGGCCTAGGGAACGGCCACAAATTCCTGCCACAGGGCCTGCCTAGGAATGGAGATGATATCGTCAAGATGAACATACTTTCCGGCGTTATGCGCCTGTTTTTTCATGTTTTAGTCTTTCAGTGTGCATAAAAAGGCCGCCATGTGCTGGTTCGGGGTGTGAGCGGCACCCCCATGGCGGCCAAAAAACAATTTCATATCGGCCGCCTTGCAGCTGCGCCCAAATCGAATCGTGAAATAAGCGGGTTACGCACTGCTGCCGTCGATCTCCTTAAGCCGCCGAAGAATTTCCCGGGGTGAGGTGGATTGAGAGAGCTTCAGCATCTCGTTCATCCGTTCCTCTTCAATCTTGTTTTTGTTCATGACTTTCTTCTTGTAGGCCTCCTTCAGGACTTCAAGCAACTCCTCCAGCTTGCAGGGTTTCTGAAGGTAGGAATAGGCACCGCTCTGCATACTGTCCACGGCCGAGTCAACGGAGCCATGACCGGTGAGAATGACAATCTCCATCCATTGGTGATCCTGCTTCAGTGCTTTTAATGTGGCCTCGCCGTCAAGCCCCGGCATTTTCAAATCCACCAGCGCGATATCGATGGGCTGTCGACGGGCCGCTTCGATCGCCTTTTCTCCCCGGTCCACGGCCACCACATGGAAATCCCTGGCGGTGAGTTGTTTTTTCATGGATTCCAGAAACTGAACCTCGTCATCCACAAACAGCAGGTTTATTGGGTCACCCATTTTTCTCTCCTTCTATTAATGTCCTCGTAAAAAGCTTCCAACTCCGCCGCGGCAGTATTTTTGCAGAAAGTAACTTGCTCCAAGCATCATACTGCAATTTGCCACAGACCCACACAGACCCACACAGACAACGGCGGACAGGTTTTGGTAAAAAAATGTCTGTGTTCGTCCGTGTGTGTCTGTGACAAAATGGCTTTTGAAAGGAGTTCCTTGGAAGCCGTCTAGTAGATGTTGCCGCCCTTCCTGAGAAGGGCCCGCTGCTCAGCTTTTCGTATGCGCTCTTCCTGCTCTTCCCTGCGCTGCCGGGCGCCTTCGATTTTTTCCTTTATTTCGCTGAAGTCGGCGGGTTTGAGCAGATAATCATACGCGCCGAGTTTCATGCCCTTTACCGCGGTTTCGATCGTCCCATGGCCGGTTAGCAGCAGCACCTCCACCAAGGGGAACCGTTTTTTGAGTTCCATAAGCGTGTCGATGCCATCCATGCCCCCGGGCATTTTGATGTCCAGGATGACCACATCAATGTCCTCGTTTTCGGAAAGAAAATTCAGGCACTCCTTTCCTGAAAATGCGGAAAACACGGTTTCCCCCAGTTCCTCCAGTCGCATGGCGAATATCTCGACAAAATCCTTTTCATCATCAACGATCAGCACCCTGGCCGGTATTTTTATCATCGTCGGTTGCCTCCTTTATTTTTTGTAATATCGCGTCACATTGATCGGCATCGCCCGTTGACAGGTCATCTGCAGGCGGGCAGACGGGGAGCCGGACCGTAAACGTGGTGCCGTGCCCGACCGCGCTGTTTACCGATATCTCACCCCCGAGCCGGTTTACAATACCGCGGGTCACGAACAATCCCAGGCCGGTGCCTTTGTCCGGCGGCTTTGTGGAAAAAAACGGTTCAAATATACGGTTAACGATCTCTTTGGGAATACCTTCTCCTGTGTCGCTCACCGTGATTTCCACGTGGTGCTGCTGCCTTGCCAGGCCCAGCGTGATAGCGCCCTCGTTTTTAATAGCATGGGCCGCGTTGGTCACAAGATTGATCAGCACCTGGCGAAGGGCATAGGGGTCGCTGACAATAATGCCGGCGTCTTCGGTCATCTGCCTTTGAATACGGATGTCTTTGTCCCGCATCTCGTTTACCATCAGTTCAAGGGTTTCTTCCATCAGTGCCTGAATGTCGGTTTCCGAATATGCCTGCCCGGACTTACGGACAAACCCCAGCAGCAGATGGGTGATGCGGCGGATCCGGTCCACCCCCTTTTCAATTTTTTCCAGGGCGCGTCCCAGATCGACCCTGCGAGACGCCACCGTCTTTTCATCCTTTTCGAGAATCAACCGCATATAGCCCGCAGCCTCCTGCATCATGGCAAGCGGATTGTTGATCTCGTGGGCCACGCCGGTCGACAGGGTACCAAGGGATGCCAGGCGTTCGGTGGCCATCATCTGCTGCTCCAGCTGCTTTCTTTGTTCCTGCTCCCGCTGCCGTTCTTCTGCCCGCCGCCGCTTGTCACCCGCCTGCCTGATTTTTCCCGCCAGGTGGTCGATGTCAACGGGCTTGGTGATATAATCAAACGCCCCCTGCTTGATGCCTTCCACGCCGTCGGCAGTGGATGCGTTGCCGGTGAGCAGAATCACCTCCACATCGCAATGGTCCTGTTTGACGTGGCGCAGGGTTTCGATGCCATCCATCTCCGGCATCTTTACGTCCATTACCACCACATCGATGGGCTGCTGCTGCAGAAGATCCAGGCCTGCTGGCCCGGACGACGCCCGGAAAACAGTAAATCCACGACGGTCCAGCCGTTTGGCCAGGGTGCCTAGGAAATCGACCTCGTCATCCACCAGCAAAACGCCCAGGTCTGTTGTTTTCTGTTCGGAATGGCATGCTGTCATCACATCTTCTCCTGATTGCGTGTCCGGCTTTTATATACTGATCGCAGCTCGTTCCATTATTATACCAGACCCAGGAATTTCCACCACGTGGCCGCCACGATGGTGATGAGAATCAGCAGCACCGGCATTACCACCAGACCGGCCCGGGTCAGGTCCGCGGACTTGAAGTAGCGATAGCTGTAGGCAATGGCATTGGGCGGGCAGCCGATCACCAGCAGCATGGCAAAGGATGTGGCCATGCCCAGACAGAGGGCCAGAACCGTGGGGTCCACCCCTTCCATCTGCGCCATGGGGATCACGATCGGCAGAATTAATGCCGCCGCCGCCACATTGGCCATGGCATTGGTCACCAGCGCGCCGAAAACGGCAAGCCCCACAAACAGGCCCAGCCAGCCGTACCCTTGAACATAGGGGAAAAACAAGTAGGCAAAATAGTCTGCCGCGCCGGAATAGCCCATGGCCAGGCCCAGGGAGATACCGCCGCCGAAGATAAACAGGGCCGTCCCCCATTCCAGGTTGTCGTTTATGTCTTCCCATTTCAGAACACCGGCGATAACCAGTGCCGTGACCCCCAGCATGCCGGTAATGGAATAATGGATCCCGTGAATGCCCTTTGTCAGCCAGGTAATGAAGGTGAGGCCGATAATAATCAAGGTGATGATTTCCGTCTTTGTCAAAGGCCCCAGGTCCTTGTCCAGTTCCGGCAGCCGGAATTTCGGATCCGGCCGGAATACCAGGTAAACAATGAACACGGCCACGGGCACAGTGATGATGGCAGCCGGCATGCAGTACATAATCCACTCAAAGAAACTGATTTCAATGCCGGTGAATTCTTTGAGAAAGGCCGCTGCCACCATGCACCGGCCGCCACCCACCAGGGTGCCCATACCGCCGGCGGAACAGGCGAACGGCAGGGAGAGCATCATAAACTTGGCGGTGTTGGTGTTGGGTTCGATGCCCGCGGCTTTCATCATGGGCAGCATGGTCACAATACCGATGGCGCAGGCCGCAGCATCATGCATGAACCCTGAGGACAGGCCGAGGCCGATCGATATGATAAAGGTAAACCGGGTCACGTTTGTACCGGCTTTCTTGATGATAAACTGGCCGATCCGCTTGGTGAGCCCCGCCTTGTCCAGGGTAATGGCGAAAATAAGGCAGCACATGATGAAGATCACCACCGGATGCATATAGGGGGCCCAGGCACCCTTTACATCGGAGACGCCCATTACCACAAGGGCAACGCCGATGCAGATGGCCGTTATTTCCAGGGGAATGGGTTCCACGATAAACAGAAAGACGAGCACCACCAGCATGGCCAGAAACCGTTTGGCTTTGGGTGAAAGGCCATCCACGTAGTCCACCGAAACGCCGGGACGTTCCGCTGCTTTAATTTCTTTTTTCAAAAAAGCCCCCGTGCCCGTTTTACTGCCGGGGGCCTTTGCTTCCACCAGATAGGCCCCGTTTTTGAGCTCCTTTTCCGTAACAAGGGAAAAATGGTCACCAATGGCAGACATCAGCGTTTTTCCGGGATCACCGGTGATTTTATATTGCGTCCCCTCGGGCCGGGGCAGGGCCATGATAATAATTCCCAGTGCCAGCGCCAGGCACAGCTTGAATGGATTGGATTTTAGAAAATGCATCTTATGTCCTCTTTTTTATTTATAATACGTAACAGGCTTACGGGTTTGTCTGCTGCCGGCGGGCTTCGCCGATTTTATCCAGCAGGTCTTCCAGACTGCATGGCTTGATCAGGTAATCAAATGCGCCGAACCGGATGCCGTCGCGTGCGGCGGTCTGGGACCCATGACCGGTGAGCATGATAACAACCATGCGTTCGTCCATCTTTTGGAAGACCTTCAGCACTTCCAGGCCGTCCATGCCCTCCATTTTCAGGTCCAGCACCGCCACATCAAAATCCCGGCGCCGAACCGCCTGAATCGCCTCTGCGCCGCCGGTGGCGGTCTCCACCTCAAAGCCGCGCCGCTTCAGGCGATTGGCCAGGACATTGACATAGTCTACTTCATCGTCGACCAGCAGCAGGCTGGTCGCTGTCTGTTTTGACCGTGGCATGTTCATAAAATCATTCCGCCGGCATATTCGGATTGCCTATACGCCATGCGTGGTCATGACCTTTTCAAGGCGCGCTTTTTCCATTCTGTCGGCATGCTCCTGCTTCTTTTTGGCCGCCTCGTCGACCTTGGCCACGAGCTGGTCAATATCGCAGGGTTTCATCAGATAATCAAAAGCGCCGCCCTTCATTCCCTCGATGGCAGACTCAATGGTGCCGTGACCGGTGAGCATAATCACTTCGGTAAGTGGGAATTCGGATTTCATCTTTTTCAGGGTTTCGATGCCGTCCATTCCCGGCATTTTGACATCCAGCAGTACCACGTCCAGGTTACGGTTTTTCTGCATCAGGTTCAGGGCGTCCTCACCGGAGGTCGCGGAAATAACATTGAACTCTCTTTTTTTAAGCCGCTTGGCCATGGTCTCGATAAAGGACGTCTCGTCATCCACCAGCAGAATAAACAGGTTGCTCATTGCCTCTTCTCCTTCTCCGTTTCGTTTGTTGATGGTTTCATAAATTTTTGTTTTTTGTATCGGC
Organism: Thermodesulfobacteriota bacterium; assembly: GCA_034189225.1. Taxonomy (GTDB): domain Bacteria; phylum Desulfobacterota; class Desulfobacteria; order Desulfobacterales; family Desulfosudaceae; genus JAXHTY01. The sequence continues at coordinate 51,600 of JAXHVL010000180.1, read as the reverse complement.
TTGCTCGTTGATTTCCGCTTTTTGATAGGGAACCCATATCCGGAACCGGGTGCCCTTGCCCACCGTGCTCTGGACATCGATCTTGCCGCCCATCTTTTCGATAATGCCGTAACAGATAGACAGGCCCAGTCCCGTCCCCTTGCCCACCGGCTTGGTGGTAAAAAAGGGGTTGAAAATCAGGGGCAGGTTGGCTTCGGGGATGCCCGGTCCGTCGTCTTCAACGGTTATCACGATGTGATCTTTTTCCAGCTTGCTCATCTTGGTGGCAATATGAAGATTGCCGCCGGTTTTTTCCATTACATCCATGGCGTTGTTGATCAGGTTCAGCATCACCTGCTGCATTTCCGATGGGGAGATGGTCACATAGGGCAGCTCCGCCATCAAATCCGTGGTAATGGTGACCTTGTTGTATTTGGCCATCTGCCCGGAGAGCTCGATGATTTCCCGTATCAAATCGTTGATCTGCACATCCTTGAGCGTGGTATCGGTTTTTCTGGCAAAACTCAGAAGCTTGTGGGTGATCTCCCGGCAGCGCTGGCCCTGCACCGAGATCTGTTTCAGGGCCCGGCGGATTTCATCGATGTCATTGTTTTGTGCGAGGGTTATTTCTTCCATCAAATCCCCTACCCAGCCGGCTTCTTCCACCATGATGGCCACGGGGTTGTTGATTTCATGGGCAATGCCGGCGGCCAATTCGCCCACGGACGCCAGCTTGCCCGTCTCGATCATCTGCTGGTTCAGGGTCTCATTCTGCCGGTCGGCCTGCCTGATGCGGCGAACCATCCGCCTCGAAAGCACCGTCGCCATGGCAATAATCGCAAGCGAGCCCACCACGAAAATAGCGATGGCGCTGTGTACGGTGCGGGTCAGATCTGAAAAGGCATCCCATTGCTTTTGCTTGAAAATCAGATACCACTCACCGTTTTTTAAGGCAGCCGCCACATAAATACTGGGTATGCCGGACGGGTCTTTCTGGGCCAGGACCCGGACACCCTCCGGGAAACGGTTTGTTTCATGACTCAAAATCCGGTCCAGCGCGGTGCCTATTTTTATTTCCGAAGACGGGCGGGTCTGAAATTCGCCATGCTTATTGACGATAAAGGCAAACCCGGTTTCACCGATGCGCAGGTTTTCCACCAGATTGTTAAAGGCCTTGAAGTCGATGGTGGTCCGCAATATCCAGGGCTTGCCGTTGTGGAACCGGCGAACCGCCACGATAAAATGGGGGCTGCCACGAAGACCCATAAAAACGTCGCTGATATAATAGGGATGATTGATGGCGGATTTAAACCAGTTCGCCTCATCATACATGGCGTTATCCAGTTGATAAGGGCCGGCATAGGCTTGCTGATGCCCGGTGCGATCAATGACGCCCAGGTCCACAAACACATCCCCGTATGCTGTTTTCAGCCGTTGGAGCAGAGAATCAAGAAATGATTTGTCCATCAAAACCTCATGGTCAAAGCTGGCGGACAAAAGCTGAATATTGGCCAATCGTTCCTCAAGGTATCCATCGATTCGCTGACGGTGCTTCTGCACCAGTTCTTCAAGGTGGGCATAGGTTTTTTCATAATAAGAGGCCTTGAATTGAAACAGCAGAATCACTATGACCAGGATCATGGGCGTCATGGACACCAGGATCACGGTTGCCACCATGTTGCGGCTGAGCTGCCGGTAATAACTTTCCCGCTGTTCTTTGTCGTGTTTCATTAATGCCTCGAACATCTTGTTTGTATTTGCCAGTCAAATCGGCCCGGCAAGACGGAAGTCTTGTGTCCATACAGTAACCGGGACAAGCAACCGAACAATTGAGCAATCTTTATGCCAAGCCTTGAGCCGCGGTTTTTCAGAGGAGAATGAATTCGCAGAGAGAACAGAAAAAGCTGACATAACAAACAATTGAACGACCGTCGGACGTTACAAAATCTTCCTGAAGAAGCAGGAGAGACCGTTGTTTTCGGAAAGGGAAATACAATAATCAGGTCGGCAATGAATCGTTTTTTTACAAACTATAAAAATTTTCGACAGATGATCGGCTTATCCCTTGGCCATCAATCGACAGGCGGGCGGGAATGTGTCACGGCAAGACAATAAAATCAACTGCTTGACATTGTGGCCGTGGTATTTCAGACAACACCGTGATTTGGCATGCGGATTGCTCTACCGAGCAGTGCCCCGGCGTAACTTTGCTATTGGGCGTTTTTTACGAAGCCGTTAAGGATAATAGTCCCGTAAAAAGTCAGATTTGGGACGGCAAAGTAAAAAGTTCAAGATACGGCGCAGCCCTAGCACTCCCGAGGAATGAGGCGTACTTGGCGTACGCCGCAGTGACGAGGGATGCAGCGTAACGCAGATATTGGACTTTTTACGAAGCCGTCAAGGATGACTCCATGGATGAAACATTTACCATACTCATTACAGACCCCAATTTAAATGTCCGCCAGTTTCTGAAGCGGGAATTTACAAACGCCGGATATCACGCGCTATATGCCGGCAACCACTTGCAGCTGTTTGCCAGGCTCTATGAGACCCCTTCGCCTCATGTGATTGTGCTCGATCCGGACATCCCCTATATCCAGGGGATCGATATAATGAAACGGATCGCCGGCATGACACCGGCAATTCCCGTCATCCTTCATACCTATGCCCAGGATTACCGGAATGATCCGCTCATTCAGATGGCCCAGGGGGTTGTGGAAAAAAACGGGGATACCCAGCAATTGCTTCAAACTGTTACCGATATATTGAAGCAGTATTATGCGGAGGGTATTTAGAACCCATGCGACTCGCCGGGAAAACTAACGAAAACGCCCGTCCATCAGGAAACGCGATCAGTTCGGATGAACACCGGAACGGGGATACCGCCCACTATTTTGCAAGGCTGAAAAGGCGAACCCTGGCGGCCATGCTGGTGGCGTTCCTGGCGCCGCTGGTCCTGCTCTCCTTCTATTTTCACTTTCAGTTTCATCAGACGCTTAAGCACAGCGGCCAGCAGCAGCTGCTGCTGCTGGCGGAAAGCCAGCGCAACACCATCGACCTGTTCCTGCAGGAGCGGGTGGTAAATATTCTGAACCTTTTCCATGATCCCGGTTTCACCACTACCCCTTCCCGGCAGAAAATGACCAGCAAACTGCAAAATCTCAAGGATACCAGCGACGCGTTTGTAGATGTGGGCTTCTTTGACCGGTCCGGCCGCCAAATCGGATATGCCGGCCCTTACCCCTATCTGCAGGGAAAGGATTACAGCACGGAGCAATGGTTTCAAACCCTGATGCAGCAACCAGGCGATTATTATATCAGCGATATTTACATGGGGTTCCGCAACAAGCCTCATTTCACCATTGCTGTGAGACAAAGGATGGAGGGACAGCAATGGGTTATGCGGGCCACCCTGGACCCGGACAAATTTTACCTGTTTTTACGAACCATCGGCCGGAAAAAAGGTGTCAATTCTTTTATTATCAATAAAAAAGGGGAATTCCAGGTAGTTGACCCGGCATATGGCAGCGTGCTTGATCAGAGCGCCTTTGAACCGCCGAAAACGGAAGGTGCCGGGGTGGTATCCGTCAAGACAAACGGTGATACTGAACTGGCGGGGTACGCATGGTTGAAGGAGGCGCCATGGGCACTGGTGGTAAAACAGCCCTTACGCATCGCATATGCCAAAATGTACACTACCCGTAGATTTATCGCTATTGGAACCGCGCTGTCAGCGTTGCTTCTTTTTGCGCTGGTTGTCGTTGTCACCAACCGCCTGATGCAAAAGGCCGAACGCGTGGAGGCCAGTCGGCAGGAACTCAAATCCCAGCTTTTTCATGCCTCCAAGCTGGCGTCCCTGGGCGAGCTGGCCGCCGGCGTGGCCCATGAAATCAACAATCCCCTTGCCATTATTTCCGCGCAATGCGTTGTGATCCGGGACCTGTTTGATCCGGAATACGGGGGCAGCGCAGATGTGAGCCCCGCGCTTAAACAGGAAGTGAGCCAGGAAATCGATATTGTCGACGACGCCGTGTCCCGGGCCACCACGGTAACCCAGAAGCTCCTGAGCTCGGCCAGAAAAAGCAAGGCCACACTGGTCCCGTCCAATGTAAACACGGTGCTGGACAATGTGATAGACGGCTTCATGGAACGGGAGCTGGAGGTGGCCAACATCAATCTGGTGAAAGACTATGCAGCGGACATGCCGGATGTGCTGGTGGACCGGGACCAAATACAGCAAGTGTTCCAGAACCTGATCAACAATGCATGGGATGCCATCGGCGGGGACGGCACGATTACGCTGAAGACAGCTGTTAACGGCGAAAATGTAACGGTAACGGTAACAGATACGGGATGCGGCATGAGTCATGAAGATATGGGAAAAATTTTTCTTCCCTTTTTCACCACCAAGGAAACGGGCAAGGGCACGGGGCTGGGCCTTGCCATCAGCCTGAGCATTGTGGAGGCCATGGGCGGCACCATTAATGTTCAGTCCATGCCCGGGGCTGGAAGCTCTTTCATCGTTACCCTTCCGGTCGCTACCAGCCACCATCCGTCACCCACAAAAAGGGGGGAGGCATGATACAGCGGCATAAACTGTCAGAGACTGCCTCCCCCAAGCCTTCCACCATCCTGGTGGTGGATGACGAGGACCATTTTCGGACAGCCCTTCGCAAGCAGCTGAGCAACCGGGGGTATACCATCCTTGAGGCGAAAACCGGCAGGGATGCCATGGCCCGAATGCGGGAGAAACTGCCGGAAGTTGTGATTCTTGACCAGGAGATGCCCGGCCTTGACGGGGTGGAGACCCTTCGCGGCATAAAGCAGGAAAGCCCGCACAGCCAGGTAATCATGCTGACAGGACATGGCACCACTTCTGCGGCGGCTGAGGCCTATAAATATGATCTGTTCCGGTATATGCACAAGCCATGCGGTATAGAAGACCTGATGAAAAGTATTGACGCGGCCATCAGGGAATATAATGCCGGCAGCACCAGGCAAAGCGACGTCCGTGTTTCTCCACGTCAGAATCTGTTGAAACGGATGGCAGGCGTGCATAACCTGCGACCGGGCGTTCTGCTCCTGGGGCTGGTCGTGTTTGGAGGGGCTTTGCTGCTACCCGCATCAGAGAACGTAGCTTTTCAGGCAAAGGCAATGACCGGGACCCTTATCTGTGCCGCCCTGTTCTGGGCCACCGGCGCCATTCCCATATGGATTACATCCCTTCTCATTGGCGGTCTTATGAACATCTTCGGTGTGCTGCCGCCGGACGAAATTGCCCGGGCTTATACCGGCGACGCCATGCTGTTTATTACAGGTGTATTTGTTGTGCTGGCATCGGTTATGCGAACAGGCCTGGACCGGCGTATCTGCAGCCTGCTGCTCGGGGCCATCACCAGTCCGGCACGATTGATCCTTTTCTTTGGCCCCATACTCGCCATGGGTGCGGCTTTTTTCCCGGAGCATGTGCTGCCTGCGTTTCTGCTGGCCGCGTTGATCCCGGCCTTCGGCAATCTCGTGTCTGAAACCGGTGTTGAAAAAAATCGGCAGCTGGCAGTGATGATGGTTCTGCTGATCTGCTTTACGGCCAATATCGGCGGCATGGGCGCCCCCACCGGCGGCGGGAAAAATGCCGTCATGATGGCGTTGCTGGCTGATTACAACACCCCGCCGTCATTCGGGCGGTGGATGGGCCTCGGCCTGCCGCTGGTGCCGGTGACAGCCCTGGTTGTCAGCGGTTATCTCTGGCTTGTCTTTCGTAAAGCCATTACAAAAAAAACCTTCGGCGACCTTCGGGAAATAAGGGAGGGGCTTCGGCCGACCGGTCGCATGACCCCGGACGAGGTAAAAACTATTATGGTCATGACAATCTTGTTCATCCTCTGGATTATTTGCGGCAACAAATACGGGCTGAGCGGTCCGGTTGTGCTGGCCGTGGTGACACTTGCGCTCTTAAAAGTGGTTCGCTGGTCTGACATCAACACCATCCACTGGGATGTGATCGCCCTCTATGCCGGTGCCTGCGTTCTGGGAAAAGGAATGGCGGTGAGCGGCGCCGCCTTATGGGTAGCCGACGGTGTTCTGGCATTGTCCCCGGCATCCCTGCAAACCACCAACGGCCTGTCACTGCTGGCCGCATTTTCTTCAGGGATTCTGACCAATTTTATGAACGATGCCGCAGCAGTGGCGGTAACCGGTCCTGTTTTTCTGTCCATGGCAGGCACGGACCCCTGGAAAATCGGCATGGCTGCGGCATTTGCCGCCTCATTCTCCCATATGCTTATCATTGCCACGCCCACCAATGCCATTGCATACCGCCTTGCGCGGTCACCTGAAATCGGGACGCCGCTGATCACCATACGCGATTTTTTCCTGCATGGCATCGCAGTGTGGCTGCTTTCCATGCTGGTACTGTGGGGGTGGTTATTTCTGGGAAGCTGGCAATGGGCTGAATAACCCGGGACACATGATGACCGACGGCGAAGCACACGCCGGCGGACGCATACGATAATAATTTCAGGATATGAACGGGAGGTGCGTCATGAATCACCTACATCTTTTACTGGCAGACGAGGATGAACGGTTTTTGCGCAGCACCAGAACAATGCTGGAAAAACGGAAGCTCAATGTGCAGTCAGCAGGCGACAAACAACAGGTGCAGCGGATTCTTGAACAAAAGCTGATTGACGTGATGCTGCTGAGCGTATCACTTCCCGTCACCGACGGACTGGAGGTTCTTCGATCCGTCAAGCATGAGCATCCACTGATCGAGGTGATTATGCTGTCACCGCTGGCCATGGCCGCACTGGCCATAGAAGGAATTCGGCTGGGGGCTTTCGATTATCTCATCAAACCCTGCGATATTTCCGATCTGCTGACAAAAGCGGTTGATGCGCACGTGAGAAAACAGGCCAATCAGGAACGTATAAGAAAAGCCACCATTGAACGGATTGTGAGCCATCCAATGGCGGCGCTGGAATAATATAAAGTTATCCATAAGAGGAGGTTATGCTATGTCTGGGAAGAAAGATAAAATAAAGGTGTCCGGTTATGATAAGTACATTGACTGGAAAATATTTATTGTGCCGGTAGTGTTGTGCGGCCTTATCCTGGCACTTCCCACATCAAAGGGCATGAAGGATGTGGGCGTTGAGTATGAGGTGGGGCCGACGGCGGTGGTTGATTTTCTGACAAAGACACTTTTCGACAACACCAGTGAATCGGTGGCGCAGTGGCAGCTTTTGACCGCGCAGATCATGGAGCGGAACGTACAGATGGGCGCACTGTCAAAAGACCGTTTCCTGGAGCGTAACATCAAGTGGTGCAGTAATTACAATATTCCGGCAGACAAGGAAAATTTCAGAAAGGCACATGCGTTTATAGCGGAACAGGTAACGGCGGAGCGTTATAAGACGGTGATGGCCGAAGCTCTGAAGCTGCGAAAAGACGGCCTTCGCTACGATGCCCTTACCGGCGAGGCAAAGACCGCGGCGGACAAAGGGGCCTGGCGTATCAAGGTGGCCATCGCCATGACCGTTTTCGTTGTTATCTGTTTTCTCACCGAATGCATTCCCCTGCCGGGAGTGGCCTTCTGTATCGGGCTGCTGCTGGTGTTTACAGGGGTGATCAGCCGGCATGAAGTCGCCATGCTTTACTGGAGTGATGCCTGCTGGTTTATCATGGGCAGCCTGATGTTTGCCGCGGCATTCGTAAAGACCGGAGTGGACAAGCGGGTCTGCCTGTTGATGTTCAGAAAACTGGCCAAGCCCAGCGTTAAATGGATTACATTGATCTTTTTTATCATCATTTCCCCTCTGGCCGCGTTTATCTCCGACCATGCGCTGGCCGCGATGTTTCTGCCCATCGGCATGCTGCTGTATCACAACAGCCTGACGGAAGAGACGCCGGAAGACCCGGAGCTGGCCAAAATGCTGATGATCGCCATTGCCATGGCCTGCAACCTCGGCGGCCCGGGGGCGCCGTCCGGCGGTGCCCGGAACGTGATCATGATGACCTACCTCAACGACATGTTCGGGCTGGACATCGGGTATTTCCAGTGGGTCTCCTATTGTTTTCCTTTTGTACTGCTCATGATCCCTATCGGCTGGTTTCTGGTCAACCTCCGGTTTAAGCCGAAAATAAAATCCCTGGCCCCGGCTATGGCACATCTTCAGAAGGAAATCGGGAAAATGGGCAAATGGAACCGGCAGCAGATATGGGCGGTGATTATTTTTGCCGTGATGGTGTTCGGCTGGTTCACCGAAAAGTCGTTTTACCAGATGGGCATCTACCCGGTGCGGCTGGGCATCGGCGTTGTGGCCGTAGCCGGCGCGGTGGCCTATATCCTGGCAGGCGTCGTCAACTGGCGGGACTATCAGGAAAAGGTGGACTGGGGGGTGGTATGGCTCTATGCCGGCGCCATCATCTTCGGCCGGGTGCTGGATGAGACTGGCGCCGCCTACTGGCTGGCACGGAGCATCATCGACGCCATCGCACCGCTGGGGATCGATGCCGGGATGCCGCTGATGGCCGCCTCAAACGGTCTGACGGCGGTTTTGACCAACCTCATGGCCGACGGGCCGGCGGCGGCGTCTGTCGGGCCGATCACCCTGAACATGGCGGGCATGGTCCATCCGGACACCACCTATCTGCCGTTTATCGCCATGTCCACGGCCATAGCGTCTTCGTTTGCCTATTGCCTGATCATCGGTACGCCGCCCAACGCGATCGTCTATGCCAGCGGTTACCTGGAGCCAAAAGACTACCTTCGGGTGGGTATTCCCATCTGGTTCTGTGCCAACATCGTTCTGCTTGCGCTGACCGGTTTTTACTGGTGCTTCAGGGGATTCAGCGGTCTTGCCGGTTTTTAAAAAAGGATGAAAATCACATATATCACTTCTTAACATCAAAAGGGGGTATCATGAAAATCATAAAAACCATGACAACAGAGACAAAACCATTCTTCAGGCACAAAGACGGCCGGCTTTATTTCACCAAACAGCTGGAGCAGAAGGTCTTGTTTCTATGTACCGTGGCCCTGCTGCTCTGGGGGGCACTGCTGAAAACAGGTATTTTTTAACGGAGACCAATGATGGAACAACACACTGATGCCATGGTCGCACCACCGGCAGGTTTTTCCTTGAAGTGGTTTTTCAACACTTCGGCGGCGCTGCTGTCCCATCCCAGGCTGTTTTTTCTGAAATTGGCGGACAGTGATATACAGTGGCGTCGGCCGGCAGCGTTCTTCATATTTACGGCGCTTCTGTTTTCCGGGGCAAGCCTGCTGGCGACACATCCGGTCAGCGCGGTTTCCGCAACGGCAATATTTTTCATCAATGCCGTTGGAATGGCCCTGTTCGCCTTTCTGGTGGGGTATATCATTGTAAAGGCGGGATTGGGCAGACCCGATGCCCTGCCGAGGCTGTTCGGTGTCTATGCTTTTTCCTGCGGCATAACACTGCTGCTGGCATGGGTCCCTTTTTCCGCCTGGTTCACGGAGCCGTGGAAGTGGTGGCTGATATTTACCGGACTGACCCGGGCATGCGGGTTCAGGGCATGGGAGGCCCTGCTGGTGGTTGCAATCTCCATTGCCGTTATCGTTCTGTTTTTTTCTTCCCTGATAGCGGCAGTGGCTTGAATGAGGATATGAACACCCAGTGCATTGAGGAGACGATAAAATGACAAAACCGATAAAAGTATTAATGGTGGATGATGAGGCCCAGTTCCGGGCCACGGTTAACAAGCTGCTGACCCAGCGGGGATTTGAAACCATCCTGGCGGAAAACGGGCGGCAGGCGATTGAGAAAATCAACGAAAACCCGGATGTGGTCATTCTGGACATCAAGATGCCGGACATGGACGGCCATGAGACCCTGCGGCAGATTAAAGAAAAGGCACCTGAAACCCCGGTGATCATGCTGACCGGCCATGGGGATGATTTTTCTGCAATGCAGGCATATGAGCAAGGGGCGCTGGATTACCTGACCAAACCCTGTGACATCAACCTGCTGGCCGGCAAGATAAAGGATGTTTGTCATCGGGGGGAACCGCACCGGGAGGAACGGGAAAAGCGCGTGCGGGGAATCATGATTCCCATTGCCGATTATACACTGCTGGACGGGGATCGTACGGTTCAGGAGGCCATTTCCGAACTGGAGGCGTCCTTTCGCCTGAAGCTCTCCACCTCCCGGCTGATGGAAACCGGTCACCGTTCCGTACTGGTGGTGGACGCCAATAAAAATGCCCGTGGATTTCTGGCCATCACCGATCTGCTGGCCATGATCCTGCCGGATTATCTGTCGGCGCCCAAGCCCTCGCTGGCCGACAGCATCCAGTATTCGCCCATGTTCTGGGAAGGCATGTTTGCAGCAGAAGTAAAACAAAAGGCAAAAACAAAAATAAAGGAAATCATGTCGCCGGCCCCCTTTTCCATTGACGGCGAAGCATCGCTGATGGAGGCCACTTACATGATGATAAAAAACCGGGCAAGGCGCCTGGTGGTGGTCCTGAATGAGGAACTGGCCGGCGTTATCCGGGAGCAGGACCTGTTTTTTGAAATGGCGGGTATTCTGCGCCAGTAGCCCGCTTTTCCTGGAAAGGCTGATGGTTTTGAAAAACTGACAGTAAAAAACAAAAGGGGTCCCATATGACGGCAACATACAATATCCGGTATTCATCACGTTCAATCGAAACCTCGGTGTTTTATCCGCGTTCCGGCGTTCTTTCCGATGGCAGGCGCAAAGATGCAAATGGTCCGCCCGGCACCCGGCGAAATGGCCCGCACTTTTTTCACCGGGCCTATGCCCGGGTTTATGAAACAGCCCCTATCGTGTATGCCGAAACTCCTTGCAGGGTATATCGCAAGGCCATGCTGTACAATCTCAGCAAGGACGGCGCATACTTTGAAACATCGCGGGCAATTCAGCCGGGCACGGCCTTGCGCCTGAAAATCCGAAATCCGGATGAAGCGCTTTCTTCAGGGCTGGCGGAGCGAGTGATCAATGCCACCGTCATCTGGTGCAAGACCTTTCAGCAGGGAACCACGGAATTATATGGTGTGGGGGTGAAGTTTGAGGAGTAAAAGTATTTAGTTTGAATATTTCACGAGTCAATTAACCATTAAACCAAACGAGTGGATTATGATTGTTTCCCTGTTTGAACTCTCATCCGCCTGCAAGTATGGGGTCATGGCGCTCCTGATGACGCTGGCCGCCGCTCTCACAATTTATTATCATTATGTATTGGGGACGGGCACGGTGTTTACCCATTTTTATTACCTGCCCATTGTGCTGGCCTGTATCTGGTGGAAACGACGGGGGATTGCCGTGGCGGGCATGCTGGCCCTCATTCTTGTTATCAGTCACCTGCTGTTCCGGTTTGACGACAGTTTTACCAACGACGGCCTCCGGATCGTCATGTTTTTTATGGTGGGTACGGCCAGTGTTCTCTTAAGCGAGGACATTGCCCATGCCCGGCAGCGGGCCATCGACCACTGGCTGCTGTATAAAACCATTTTTCAAAACACCGGAACCGCCATCGCCATTGTCGAGGGCAAGGGCAGGCTGGCCATGGTCAACAACCGGTTTGAGCTTCTTTCCGGCATGTCCGCCGTGAAACTGGAAAAGATCAAAAACCTGCTGGATTTCATACCGGCATCTCATCATCAGAAAGTGATGCAGTATTATCATTCGGTGAAAAATGATGCCGGGAGTGTGCGCAGCCACCTGGAACTCCCATTTGCGCCCATGGTCGGTGAGAAAAAAGTAGTGCAGATTACTTTTTCACTGATTCCGGGCTCTCAACAGGTGGTGGCCACTCTCTCCGACCTTACGGATCTGAAAAATGCCATGGAAGAACAGAAACGAATTAAGAGCGAGCTTGCCGATACCCTCGCAAAGGTACTCAGCGGATATTTACCCATCTGTTCCCGGTGCAAGAAAATCAGGGAAACATCGGGCCGGTGGAAGGAAGTGGAAAGCTATATACACCACCGCACGAACGCGGATTTTACCCATACGCTTTGCCCGGACTGCGCCCAGCATCTGTATCCCGAGCTTCTCGAATATATGGATGAAGCGGAAAAGCAGCGGCTGTTTTCCGGAGACGCCGGGCATGAGGAATTGCCATGAAAGAGACATTATTATCATGTGCCACGTTTACCGGGGCTATTGAGCCGCCATTGGCGTTTCTGGATTTTCACCGGAATTTTCTGCTGGGCACCGAAAATCTGAAGGCACGGGACCAGGTGATTGATTTTCTAGGCACAATCGCTGCAGACGATGCAATCAAGGTATTGCTTGTCACCGGCAGTCCCGAATCCAACGGCCAGGAAGAGTTTGTCGCATTTTTCAGTCGCTTTTATGAGAGAAACCGGGATATAACCCTTATCCACAGGATGTTTAATGTGATCAGTCAGCTGGTGCTGACGCTGGCCACTATGAAAACGTTTGTGATTTACGTTAACAGTGGCAGCGTCCTGGCGTCGCATCTTAATATCGGGCTGGCATGTGACTACCGGATCCTGGCCGAGGATACAACCATTCAGAACCCCTGCATTGACCTGGGCATTGTCTCAAAAGGCGGGGCCGGTTTCTTTATGCCGCGGCTGATCGGTCCGGCCCGAACCGCTGAGGTCATGCTTTCATCAGAGGATATCAGCGGCCGGGAAGCCTGGGATATCGGCCTGGTCAACGAAGTGGTGCCCGCCGACGAACTGGCCGGAACGGCCACAAAGCGGGCCATGGCCTTTGCCGAAAAACCGGCAGGGTGCCTGACCGCCGTCAAGCGCTTCATCAATTTCAATGCCCGGGATCTGCAGAAATACCTGGAGATGGAGAACGAGACGTTAATCCACCTGGTTCGGTGAGTCGCGAAAACCGCCTCTCGTTCCCACGCAGGAGAGCGTGGGAACGAAAAGGTCGAAAGCTTTTTTTATTTACCCGAACTTCAGCCGATAGGCCTTTTCCACCATTTCCGCAGCCCATTCCGACTCTGGAAAGTAATCCCGGTTAATGACCAGGTCGAACTCATAGGGGGAGGCGTCTTTTTTATGGAAACTTTTCCGGAAAAACTCCCGCTGAAGCTTGTCTTGCTTTTCAAGTTCTTTGCCTGCCGCGCCTTCACTGATATCCATGATATCCGCCACCCGTTTGATTCGGTGTTGGTCTGAGCTGATGAACCGAACGGCCAACACCTTATCCCGTGGCAGAATCAAATGGGCGGCCCGGCCCACAAAGATGGTGGGCCCGGTTTCCGCGATTTTCACCACAGCATTGGCCAGATTGCGCAGATAATCCCCCATGGTAAAGGATTTTTCGCCGAACATCAGGGAGGCGAATTCGTTCACATGCCCCGGGTATCGTTCGTCAAAATAATCCACAGTCTTGTCATGGAGTTCCCTGGACTGGGCAATATGCTCCATGATCTCACGATCCACCACCTTAAAATCAATTTTCCCAGCAAGCAGGTCGGCAATCTCAAGGGCGCCGACCCCGATCTTCCTTGAAAACGCAATACAATTGTTCAGGACGGGCGGGGCCTCGGCCGCCTTTTTTCGTTTTTCCGCCGCCTTCTTCTCTTCCCATTCCCGGATGCACTGGTCCACCATCATGTTGAGGCCGGGACGTTTTTTTGCATACATGCCAGGGACATAGCCGCTTACTTTGGTATCCATTATCCATCTCCTTTTGCTTAAAGTGTTGTTGCGGTTTGCCGGTATTCCCCCTACCCCTATGATGGGGACTCCGGTTGGCGAGGGGGAAAGCAAAGGCTCAGTTCATAAGTATCCGCCCCGGGCACCCGCTTAATCGTAAAGCCCAGCTTTTTGCCGAGAGCGAGCATCTTGGTGTTATCCGCCAACACGGTCCCATACACTTTTTCAATCTCCAGTTGTCGCGCAAGATCCAGGCACCGTTCCAGGAGAGTTGCGCCGACGCCTTTGCCATGCCACTGGTCGTCGACCAGAACGGCAAATTCGGCGTTTTTCATGTTATATTCCGGGATCACGCGGGCAATGCCTATCAGCCGGTCCTGTTCGCCTTCCCGAAGGACCGCCACAAGGGCGACCTGCCTGTCGTAATCGATTTGCGTAAATCGCGCCAGCATGTCATGGGGCAGGGTTTTCATGGGTGAAAAAAACCGGTTGTAAATACTCTGCGGGGAAAGGCTGTTAAAGAGGTCCACCACCATAGGTGCATCTTCCGGCCGGATCGGCCGTACCATCAACTGTCCTGCGTCTTCAAGAAATACTGTTTCCTCAAGCTGGTTGGGATAAGGGCTGATGACAAGGTGATGAGGCGTTTTCTTTTCCGCCGGTTTTACAGAAACCCTGGCATCCGCGGCAACAATAGCATAAGCCGTCACCAGCAGGGGATTGATATCGATCTCCTGGATCTCGGAAAAATCCGTCACCAGCTGGGACAGCCGGATCATGATTTCTTCCAGCCGAACCATATCTGCGGCCGGCCGGTTTCGAAAGCCCTTCAAGGCTTGATAAATCCGGGTTTCTGACATCATCTGTCTTGCCAGCAGCCGGTTCAACGGGGGCAGGGCGATGGCGCTGTCCTGGTATACCTCCGTGTAAATACCGCCCATGCCGAACAAAAGCACCGGGCCGAAATCCCGGTCCATCCGGGCACCGATGATCAATTCATGGTCCGCGGCGGGTATCATTTTCTGGACAGTAACGCCGTCGATAACCGCTTTCGGGGCATAGGCCCGGGCATTGGCCATGATGCGCTCAAAGGCATCCCGAACCATCGGTTCGTCGTTTATTCCTGTTACCACGCCGCCGGCATCGGTTTTGTGGGAGATATCAAGCGAATGCACCTTGAGAACAACGGGATATCCCGTTGTGGCGGCATGGGTAACGGCCTCATCCGCGGTGGTGGCAAGCCGTGTGGGATTAACCGGAATGCCATACGCATCCAACAATTTTTTGGATTCGATTTCGGTAAGAAAACCTTGCGACCGGCCCAGGCTGGTCTGAATAATTTCACTTGCGCCGGGTCTGTCAAAAGACAGCTTTCCCGGCAGACTCGGCGGAATTTCCTGAAGCAGTGCATTGTTCCGGGAATATTGGTATAAATCCATAAATGCGCGGACCGCCCGCTCAGGGGTGTCAAAGTGACCGATACCGCCTCTATTCAAAATGCGGCGGCCGGCTTCCACCTCCGCGCCGCCCATCCAGGCGGTAAAAACAGGTGTTTTTTTGTCTTTCAGGATTTCCACCAGCACCTCGGCCACCTCTGCGGGCCGGGTCATGGTCTGCGGGGCAAGCATGATTAACAGGCCGTTGACTTCCCGTGCCTGCATCAAAACCTCAACAGTTTTCCGATAACGCTCAGGGGATGCATCGCCAAGGATATCCACGGGATTGCCATGGCTCCAGTGCGGCGGCAGAAATCCATTAAGGCGAGAAATGGTTTCCGGAGACAGCCGAACCGGTTCACCGCCGTAGTCGGCCATGGAATCGGCCGCCATGACGCCGGGCCCGCCCGCATTGGTTACGATGGCCAGTCCATCGCCGGCGACCTTGGGCTGCCTGGCCAGAAAGGCCGCGCAATCAAAAAGCTCCTGAAACGTTTTGACCCGCACAATCCCCGCCCGTTTGAAGGCTGCATCGTAGACCGCATCTTCGCTGGCCAGGGCGCCGGTGTGGGAGGCCGCGGCCAGAGCGCCGGCTTTTGTCCGTCCGGCCTTGAGGGCAATAACGGGCTTGATTCGAGAAACGGCCCGGGCCGCGCTCATGAAGTTTCGAAACCGTGTAAAGTTTTCCACGTACAACACGATGCTGTCGACTTTTGGATCGCTGCCCAGGTAGTCCAGTATATCCCCGAAATCAACGTCCAGCATGGAACCGAGACTGATGAAATAACTGAACCCGATATTCTCCTTTTTGCTGAAATCCAGAATGGCGGTGCAGATGGCCCCACTCTGGGACACAAATGCCATGCCGCCGCTCTGGGGCATGCAGCTGGCAAAAGTGGCGTTCAGGCGGGACTTGTCCGAGATGATACCCAGGCAATTGGGACCAATGATGCGAAAGCCCCTTTCCTGCGCCGCTTGCTTGATGGCCGCTTCCCGCCGGACGCCTTCCTGGCCGGTTTCTTTACCTCCCGCGGAAATGACAACCCCGCCCGCACAACCGATGCCAGCCAGGTCTTTTACAATCTCCGGGACCGTGGCAATGGGCGTTGCAATAACCGCCAAGTCAGGGGCGGCGGGCAGTTTTTGAATTTCCGCGTATGCTTTGCGACCGAGAATATTCTTATAATGCGGGTTAACGGGATAAATGGTCCCGCTGTATCCGAAATCACAAAGATTTTGCATAATCGCAGCGCCGATACTGTCTTCTTTTTCGCTGGCCCCGATCACCGCAACCGATGCGGGTGAAAACAATTTATCCAGGTTGTGTACACTCATTGCCACCTCTTGTGGTATGAACAATCTGTTATACGATCCACACGGTAAATTCCTGGCCGATATGAATCACCTTGTTGCAGACCCGTCCCATGAAAAAGTCCTCCACCCGGGACACCCCGCGCCGGCCGACCGCGATTGTGCCAAACCCGCCGGAACGGGCTTCTTCCACGATGGCTTCGGCACGGCTGCCGGCGCCGGTAGCAATTTTTTCGGATATCCGGTCTGCGTCAATCCCCGCGGCAACAAGACTTTCCCGTAGGGTTTCAAACCGGTAGCCTATTGATCTTTTAATATCTTCAAACATATCGGGCGGTATATAGCCGGGATCGCCGGGGTTCAGGGTATCCAGGCCCCGAATCACATGGAAAAGCTCAACCGAATAGTCGTATCCGCCGACCAACCGGCTGACAAACTCGACAACACTGGCTGAGCTTGGCGATTCATCCACGGCAACGAGCAGCTTTTTGTTATGTTCACGGGTACCGGCAAGCATCACCGGGGTATCTTTCAATTTTGACAGAAGCTTGCTGGAAACGCTGCCCAGGATGATATCCTTCAGTCCGGTCATTCCCCGGCGCCGCAGCATAACGGCGTCATATCCCATTGCCGATTCTTCCAGGATATCCCGGGCAATGCCGTTTTTCCATTTTTGAATCTTCACTTCCACGGCGTCGCCGGAAAACCCAGATTCCACCAGAAAGGACTTGGCATCCAGCATGAATTTTATGACCCCGTCCTTCTTTTCCATCCACCGCTCCCGGACTTCTTTCAAGGCTTTTGAATTATTGGCCTCAATGGCCATGTCCCAGTAATATTCCGGCAGATCACTGTAAACATGATAGAGGACGAGCGATATTTTCTTAAAGGGTTCCACCGAGGCCAGATATTCCAGCGTCCGCATGGACCGTTCTGACTGATCCAGCAAGACCAGCAGCCGTTTGGTGTTCGTTCCTTCTGGTGGTGTATTCATTATAGCCCTCCCTTTTCTAATTTTTCAGACAATCCACACCGTAAAATCACTGCCCCGGTGCACCACCTTGCTGCACACCCGGCCCATGAGAAATTCTTGTACCCGGGAAAGCCCACGCCTGCCGACGACAATCGTATTATGGTCACCTGCCTGCGCTTCCTCGACAATGGCGTCCGCACGGCTTTCGGCACCGGTTATAATTTTCGATGTCACGGCCCCGTCCGCAAAACCGTGAGCAACCAGCCGCTCCTTCATTTCATCAAACATCTGAAGCATACGCCGCCTGTGCCCCTCGAGCATTTCCGCCGGCATGATGTCAAGGCCATGGGCACGGATCACGTGCAGCAACAATACATGGTAGCCATAACCGCCCAGGTGTTCGGCAATAATCGCCACAGCCCGGTGCGAAACCATGGAGCCATCCACCGAGATCAGTATATTGCTGTTGTGCGGCCGTCGGCCCGCCAGGATAACCGGTATATCCGGCAATTTGGACAACAGCTTGTTGGTTACGCCACCGAGCAGCACGCCTGCAATATTACCGGACCCCCGCCTTCGCATGACCACGAGATCATATTGCCTGATGGCTTCCGCAAGAATATCCCTTGCCACACCGACCTGCCGGTCCCGCAGCTTGATTTCCACCATGGCCTCATGAAACCCCTCCTTGACAAGAAGATTCTTGCCGTCCTCAAGAAAGGTCTGCATCTTTTTTTTCTGTTCGGTACGCCAGGCTGCGATTTCTTTGGAAGCAGCCAGACCATCCGAATCCAGGGCCATGTCCAGACAGAACTCGGGGAGTTCACTGAACACCTGATACAAAACGATTCTTTCCTTTTTGAATGGCTGCATGGCCGCAACAAACCGCAGCGTCAGTTCTGAACGAGCAGATCCGTCCAGTAAAACCAATATTTTTTTCTGATGTGTCATGATTTTGCCTTTTCCCGCTATTTGTGACGAACAATGCGGTATCCATATATCATTCAGTGTATATAAGGTGAGTGGGGCTGATGGTTGTTTTCCGGTATGCAGCCGGCCCGGGACGGCGCCATCTGCTGGCCAAAGTCTCCGGTAAAAATCAGCTTGTGAAAGGGAATGCCCCTGGACAGCTTGCAGCTTTTCAAAAACACATGTTCGCCGAACGGTAGAACCGTCGAAAGGTTACAGGTGTGGATATAAATTTTGCCGGCCCCCAGGGTCCCCTCATCCTCTAGCGTTTGGGCCAGCTCAAGCGCGGCGGTCCCGTCAAAATCGCCCACCAGGCGAAGATGAAGGTTGTCGCTGTTACGGTGTTTGAGAATTTTAAAATTTGCTGACATGGCATTCCCCTTTGTGGTTGAATGAGGCGTTATTGATCTTGCCGCCCTCTTTAAATCTCTTTTTGCGGCTGTCAGCGAACAGCCACGGGCGAGTTGGTGGCGTTATAAAAAGGCCATTATATAGATAGTGCCCATCCATAAATTGCTATTTTGCCCGATTTCTGCGTCAGTCTTAAATTTTAATCCTCAAAATACGCAAAGTATTCCTCCGGTTAAAATTTTCGCCTTCCTTGAACTCGATCAAAATATCTAATTTCTGGACCGACACTAGATAATATAGCAAGTTCGGTGCCATTTGTGTTGCCGCAGCAAATTAATTTTAACTAATAAAATTAATTTGTTATGTCACAAGCAATCGCATCTTTCAACGTCACAGGGCCAGGCAGGGAGCGGGGGTGCTGAAATTTTTTACACCATGGAAAGAATTCTTGTACATCGCAAGGGGCTGGACACGTGTAGCTGTTCAGTTGTTCCGGCAAACTGAAAAACCTGGCAATAAACTGAAAAATTGACTCAACAACCACCCCGGCCTTTGTGGCGGGATGGGTTGAAAAAAACGACTGAAAGCCGGGATACGGGTCTACAGACCCGTTAATGCTCCGTCTTGAAATCACCATCTTTCTCAGGTTAAATTCGAAACACGAAGGCACGTGATTCTTGAACTCACCCTTCGTGTTCTTCGTGAGCTTCGTGGTTCATTTGAGCTGATATTTATTACCAATAAAATTGATATGCTTACAATCGGGACAAAACTCAAGCTGGAAACAGAAAAGCCCGTTGAAGTTTTTATTGACGAACCCTTAGGGGAACATATGCCGGTCAGAGGCAGCGGTCCAGCTTCTCGATGGCCTTGAGGTATTCCCCGGACCGGTTCAGGTAAAAAGCAAGGGGCTTGGAAAAATTGCGGCCGGCGATGCCGTCGATAAACATCTGGCTGATCGGCCGCTCCATTTTCAAGACGGACTGGGCCTTGATCAGGACCCGACGATCATCCGGCTCCATGCGGCACAGCAGGCCGGCAAAGGCCGTGCGGGAGCGTGGCTGGTACATCCAGAAATAAAGCAGGTCCAAGGCGTTGATGATCAGAATTATCAGCTGATCCCGGACCTCCTGACCGGCCGATTCCAGGCACTCTTCCGGCTGATCCAGCAGATCATAAACATCCGCTTCCGGAAAAAGTATTTCCATCCGGGCGTAACAGTCCAAAAACTGATCCAGCTTCCGGCGGTAATCCTTTAAGCGATTGCCCACATTCTTGGCACGATCGGCGGTTCCTTCGATAAATCCGGCCACGCAGTCCGAGGCGGTCTTGGAAATCACCGCCGCCCAGCTCTGAAGAATGCCGTCCACATTGACCGCCCCGAAAAAACCCAGCACCAGCCCGAGGATGGTATTGAACAAAAAGGCCACCGGAATGGACAGTACGCTCCGGAAAAAATTTCCATAGGCGGCTTCCCTGGGAAGCCCCCGGAAAAGGTTGTGGCTGGTCAGGTAAATCCCGTTGACCAGGGCCATGACGGCATAGAGCATCACGGGATGGGTAGCGGTATTGATACCCAGGCCGCGGTCCAGGGCCAGAGTCTTAACCAGGTAATCAAGCAGGGGCACCGAAAAGCCTGTAAAAAACAGGGAGTCAGAAAGCCGGTCCCAGCTGACAAAATCGTTCCATTTCAGCAACGACGACCGCTTGAGGCCGCCGCTGCCCATGACGGACTGGACGATATTGCGCAACCCGGTAATGCCGAACCAGATAAAGGCACCGAAATACATCAGCACCCACCAGTCATGGGTCAGCAGAAAAGTCAGGAAAGCCGGTACTAAACCGACGAAAACCTTGATGAAATTTTTTATTATCGGGTGGACATAATGCCAGGAATAGCGGATCTTTTCCGACGCCGGCGGCACCAGTGCCAGGTGGTTGGTGTTGTCGCCGTGATGCCCCCCCATGGTGCCGATGTTGCCGTGCTCCACCATGCGGGTGGAATTTTCATGGGCCACCCATTCCCGCCGACAGCCGATGCCGGCCATCCGGAAGCCGGGAATTTTGCGAAGCCAGTGACACAGGCTTTCCAACCGGTCTTTTGTCTCTTCATACACAAAAGAATAAATAAAGCGCAGGGAAACATCGATGTGAAAAGGGATAATCAGACGGGAAGAGCCCGCTTCCCGTCT
Source organism: Thermodesulfobacteriota bacterium (assembly GCA_034189225.1). Classification (GTDB taxonomy): domain Bacteria; phylum Desulfobacterota; class Desulfobacteria; order Desulfobacterales; family Desulfosudaceae; genus JAXHTY01. The sequence goes on along the minus strand of JAXHVL010000180.1, from coordinate 30,738 downwards.
GATTTTCTTCCGCACGTTATCGGGCAGCGAATCCAGGACCACCAGGCCCATGCCGAAGAGGCGGTCGATATGACCGGTGGAGTCGCTTCCAGCCCTGGCCTTCAGCGGCCGGACCCGGTACAAGTTCTTGAGGGTCTCGATGTCGGACAAAATCTTTTTGAATCGGTGAACCCGCGAGCGTGCCAGGGGATCTTCCCGGGACTGCATGTGGTCGATGATCTCCAGGATGATCCGCTTGAGCTGCACCACGTTGCCCTCGTTCAGCGCCCGCTGCAGACGATGGATGGCCGGGATATGATCGACCTTGCAGTCGGCATAATCCTTGAGATTGAAAATCTCCAGCCGGGAAATGGCCCCGCCGCAGTCATAAAGAATCTCCAGGACATCTTCCACCTGCAGATCGGTTAGGTTGAGGGTGATCCGGAACCCGGAGTGAAGCTCGGCCAGCTTATGGATAATCTCGCAGGGGGAAAGCTGCATCAGCAGCGGAATCGGCTGAATGGTGCAGGACTTGTTGATATCCGGGATGTGCGGATTTTGCTTCGCCGTCAAAAACCGTTCATGCACTGCATCCACCGTCATCAGGTTCATTTTGACCACCTGTCCTTCCATTCGCACCCGCTCGGCGGCGTCCGCATGCGCATACTCTTGCCGCAGCTGCACAATCTTTTCCTGCAAAAGCGGCATCAGCAGGGTATGAATGAACTTGGCCAGGTGCAGCAGCGAGGCCTGCCCCAGACCGACAAAATCGTAAAAGCTCTCCTGATCCAGCGGGGGAAGATCGATACCCAGTTCCAGGTTCAAGGCCGGACGGTGATTCTCGTTGAAGGACTCCAGAATCGCCATGACGTATTTCTGCTGATGCTCGGAAACCGCCCGGCCCTGGTCCATGAAGGACCGGACCGGTTCTTCCTCCAGGAAATCGAGAAAATCCCTGGCATCGGCAAAGCCCCGCGGCACCCAGATCAGCTGGGCAAAGCCGCCGTAAAAAGAAACGGAAAACTCGATCCCGATGCGCACCATGATGCCCATGACCTGGGCGGCCTCCATCAGCTCCGAGGCGGTCTCGGGCCTGATGTAATTATAGTAGATGACGCGCAGGCGGCGGATGCCCTTGATCCAGGCATCCATGATCAAGTGGGTGGCCGATTTACGGCCCTTGGTATTGGCATCGTGGACATGGTCGTCAAAAGCGAGCTGGTTCCACTCTTCCGGCATTTCCAGCAGGTGATACCGTTCCAGGTACCGCCGCACAATGCGGGGTTGGCCCGAGGTAACGATGGAAAAATCCCGGGCCAGCTTCAGCTGCCGGGGATAATCCCCGTGGGCCCGGATCAGTTCCTTCATGATTTCCAGCAGCACCCGGGCAGTGTTTTTTCGGAGCCCCTGTTCGACGCTGTCCAGCACCTCGTCCCGAAGTGCACGCAGGGCGTTCAGCCGGTTTTCCAGCTGGCCCCGTTCCAGGGAGGCCAGCAGATGTATGACGGCATAGGCGATGCGCAGCACCCGGGGCTCGGCCATTTCCTTGATGCCGCGGGGATGAAAATAATGGAAGAAACGTCGCTGGCTGCTGAACTGCGAAGCGTCACCGGAGATCATCTCGTTGACGATGGCCAGCAGGTGATGGTCGCGCCTGTCAAAGAATAAGCTGAAGGCGGTAAATATGCGGGGCTGATCCAAAAACCTGTTCTCCCTATAATTTGCGCCGTGTCGGCGGTCGCCCGACGATTCGTTTCCGTATTTTTTATGGTAGCAAAGCGGCGGCGCTTATGTCTATAAATTTATTATGCTGCAAGCAATCGCATCTTTCAACGTCACAGGACCAGGCAGGGAGCGGGGGAGCTGAAATTTTTTACACCATGGAAAGAATTCTTGTACATCGCAAGGGGCTGGACACGTGTAGCTGTTCAGTTGTTCCGGCAAACTGAGAAGAAGTAATACCCCCGGGATAAAAGTCAAGCTGATAACAGAAAAGCCCGTTGAAGTTTTTATTGACTTTAGGGGAACATGGCGGTTATGTCAGGTAAAAACAGAAAAGAGGACGGTTATATGTCAAATGAATTGATATTAAAGGATGCGGTCAAACAATTTACCGCGGACCAGGACAAGGTCGCCCCGCCGGCGGAAACGGTGAAACGGTTTAAGGAACAGGCAGCAAAAAGCGGGATGGATCTGTTGCAGGAGACCCGGCGGATTGATACTGGCCGGCTGGGCATTCCTGTATACTATAGCGTGTGCGGCGATGATGCCCGTCGGCTGACCGGTACGAATAAGCAGATGGGCAAGGGGGCCAGCCCGCACCAGGCGGAGGCAAGCGCGGTCATGGAGCTGGCCGAACGCTACAGTTTTTACCGGTTTGCCGATAATGCCGCCAACTTCACCGTTGACACCCTTGAAAACCTGGGTGAACGTGCCCTGCCGTTTGAGGTCATTGCCCGTTCCGTCAATGACGGCCCCGGTGAATCGCCCGATTATGAAGGCGTTAAAGCAATCTTTGAAAAACTGCCCCTGCGGTGGACAACGGCCCATAACCTGACAACCGGTGAAACCACGCTTGTGCCCTTTGACTGGTTTTTCATGATCAATGAGTTTAACGGCACATCCGCCGGCAATTGCAACGAAGAGGCCATTTGCCAGGGAATATGCGAAGTGGTGGAACGGCATGTTTCCTGCGTTGCGGGGCATCGGTCCGAAGCTTTGCCCGGCATTGATCCGGAATCGGCAACGGACCCGGCGGTTCAGGATATGCTGGCCAAATATCAAAAGGCCGGTATCCGGCTATGGATCTCGGATCTCAGTTTCGATACCGGCATCCCCACGGTTGGGGTGCTGGCCTGGGACCCCGCCACATTTCCGGAAAAAAGCGAGATCGTATGGACCGCCGGCACCGCACCGAACCCGGAAAAGGCCATGAGCCGGGCCCTGACGGAAACCGCCCAGCTGGCCGGTGATTTCAATACCGGCGCCTGTTTCGTGGAGAGCGGCCTGCCCAAGTTCAGGCGCATTGAGGATGCCGCCTTTATCACGGAGGCCCCGGCCACCCGCAGCATCGCAGACCTTCCCGACCTGGCCGACGATAACATAAAAACCGAAATCCAACGCTGCCTGGCCGCGCTTTCGGCATGTGGCATGACGGTGATGGTGATCAACAGTACGGACCCGGTGCTGGGTATTTCCGCGTTCTATACCCTTATTCCCGGTACCCGGTTTTTTCAGCGGGCCAAAAACGGCAGCGCGGCCATGTTCACGGCAAAACTGATTGCCGAAAATTTTCCGCCGGATATCGCCCTGGACCGGCTTTCGGCCATGCAGACGGCCATAGGGAGCGCCTATTTCCTGGATTTTTATATCGGCATGTGCCGGCTCAACAGCGGTGAGACCGAGGCAGCCCTGGCATCGTTCCAACGGGCGCTTGATCAGACCCCCCCCACCCAGGATCGCTCCGGCATCTGTACATTTGCCGGTTTCTGCCTTAAGGAAATGGAACAATACAGCGATGCCCTTGCCATTCTTGAACAGGGCCTTGCACTGGACGAGGAACGAACGGATATTCTGAATTTAATGGGATTCTGCCACTTCAAGCAGAAAAGTTATGAGGCGGCCATCGCCTGTTTTAAAAAACTGATTCAAATCGACCCCTCTTCCGCCATCGATTATGCCAATGTGGCCTCCAACTACCGGGACATGGGGGAAACGGAAAAGGCCATTTACTATTACCAGCGGGCGCTTGAGATCGACCCCACCATCGATTTCGCCCGGCAGAACCTGGAAGCGCTGGGGGGGGGTGCGTAAACATTCAGTGGAGGGTGCGTTTGCGGTGGGGCGCTTTTCCCAGCGATTGGCGGATGACCAGGGCAATTTCGTTCATTTCGTAAGGTTTTGCAATATAATTTACGCCAAGGTGCCGGGCTTTTCCCGTCGTCGGCAGCTCATTCAAGCCGCTGCATATGAGCATCGGGATGTCATTGCGCACGTCCAATATCTTTTCAGAAAGTTCCAGGCCGGTCATCTCCGGCATTCGCATGTCCGTTATGACGATGTCAAATGAATCGGCCCGCCGCTTGAATTCGTCAAGCGCCTTTCGACTGCTGGCCGTAGCGGTTACCGTGTACCCCAGCCTTTCAAGAAGTTGCTTGCCCACGGAAAGCAACGCTCTTTCATCATCCACAAGCAGAACACTTTCATTTCCGCGAAGGTTTGCCAGCGAGTCCCTGCCGTCTGAGGTTTGACGTTGAATGTCCTTCTGGCTGAGCCGGGGCAAGACGACCCGAAAGGTGGTGCCGCGGCCGGCTTCACTGTCCACGTGGATGGCGCCATTGTGTTTGCTGACGATGCCATGGACGATGGAAAGCCCCAGACCGGTGCCGCTGGTGCGCTCCTTGGTGGAAAAAAACGGATCGAAAATCCTGTTTATATATTCGGGAGGAATGCCGCACCCCGTATCCCTCACCACAAGGGCCACGCCGGCGTCCGTCGTAAAATCGGATCCATCAGCGGCCAGGGCAGATGAATCGTCGGACGTCAGGCCCACATACAGGGTGCCGTTTTTTTGTCCGTTCATGGCCTGAGCCGCATTGGCGCAAAGGTTCATGATAACCTGCTGGATCTGGGCGGCGTCCGCATTGATCATCCATTCCGTATCCGGCAATGATTTCTGAATGGTAATGGTCGTGGGCACCATGGATTTAATGATCTTCAGCGTTTCGGTGACAATCGTGCCGATACAAACGGGCCGGTGAGTGGCGGACTGCCCCTTGGTAAAAACAAGCAATTGCCTTACCAATTCCCCGGCCCGTTTGCTGCTGGTAAGTATCTGATCAAATGCATCATTTTTGTCCACTGCATCTGACGATTCCAGACCAATTTCGGCATTTAAAAGAATGGCGCTCAGAATATTGTTAAAATCATGGGCGATGCCGCCGGCGAATGTGCCAATGGCTTCCAGTCGCTGGGCAATCTGGATATCTTCTTCGAGTTTACGCTTTTCTTCCAGGGCCCGCTCACGGTCGGACATGTCGCGGGTAATGCCGAGGACGGACCGGGGCGTTCCATGCTCATCGGTGATGATCTGGGTGGTCACCTCCGTCCATACGTTGTGCCCGAGTTTATGCCGCTGTTCCACCATAAGAATATGGGAGGACTGATAGGGCTCACCGGCTTTTGCTTTTTTCAGTTCACGGCAAAAGGTGGAATGCAGCGCATGCCGGCTTTCTTCGGTGACTATATTCTCCAGGTAATGATCAAGGACCTCCTCGGCCCGGAACCCCAGAATCGTCTTGATGGCCGGACTCATGTAAGTGCACTGGCGGGTTTTGATATCCATCAGCCATATGGCGTCACCGGCATTTTCCGCAAACAGCCGATACCGTTTTTCACTTTCAAGAATTTTGTCATAGGCCCGGGCGTTGACAATGCTGATGGCAATCTGCGAGGCAATACCGCATATTAAATGTTCGTCACTGCGGGTCAGCGATCGCCTTGATCGGACATTGTCCACGGCGATAATGCCCAGTGAACGCCCGTTGAAAACCACCGGCGCGCAAACCAGCTGCTGAATGCCGGCCTTTTCGATCAGCCGGCGGCTTCGGGAAGAAAACGAATCCAGACATTCATCGACATTTTTCAGTAAACAGGATTGCTGTTCCTTAAATGCCCTGACAAAAAACCCACTGGCATCGGAATTATCAAGATTGAAGGCAATATCTTCAATGCCCTGCCCTGGCATTACCCCGGTGGCATAACCGTAGCTGCCCCTGTAAACCAGTTGTTGACCAGCAGTGTCGGCCAGCATGATCAGTCCCCGATCAAAATCAAGATGGGTTTTCATCGTATCAACAGCGGTTTTAACAATTCCGCCTTCCGTATCGATGGTGCCCATGGCCTTTCCGATATTCCGGATCAGCAGGGTGTTTTTATACCGGGCGTTGATTTCGTCAATCAACAGTTCTGATGCCTTGCCCTGGGACAACATTTTTTCCTGATCCTGCCGGTTTTCCTTGCGGGCAATGGCCAGCGACAACAGGGCCGGAATCAGACCGCAGGTCAGGGCTGCCGGCAGCCACAACGATAACGGCAGCATCGGGAAAACAGCTGCCGCTGCCACCAGGAAAAACGGCAGACTCAAGGCCCGGATACGCTTCCATTGCTCGATGGTAGCGGATTTCCATGAAATATCATACTGGCAGACGGGATCTCCTTTATGAATGCACAGCGGATGTGCAAGGCGTGGGAATCGGTCATTCAAGAGCTCAGCCATGGCCTCAATGGCACCGATGCGATTTTTACATTGAAACGGCTCTTCATTGACCCCGGGCTTGGGGGTAAAAATAAGATGGATATGATTTTTTCCGATGGACTCTATGCTGAATCGCATGCTGCGGCTTATCATGGTGTAAGCCTCGCCCATCAAACGGAAGCCGGTGGCAATACTCAGCAGCCCCAGCCCAAAATGCCGGGAGGAACCAAGATTTTCGGCAGAAAAATAATACCGCCCGACATTTCGGGCGAGATCCGGATCATCTGTTGTCTGATCAATAATATGGTGAAAGTGGTTCATCTGGCGCTGGGTGAACCAATGGCTGGCATTTTCGACTTCATGCCGGCTGATCCTGCACTCGTCAAGAATCCGGTCGATATCAAGGCCGGAATAATATCGCTTCAGATATTTGATATAATTTTTCAGGATTCTGCTGTTGTAAAACAGCATTTCAGACTGCATCCGGGAACTCTCAGACATTTGTATTCTCCGGTGCTACGGCATTTTTTGCGATGGGCCATGCTTGTTTAAAGCCCTGACAGACCGGGCAACTGACATCAAATTAATAAATGTTGATTTTAACAAAAATTATCCCATTTTTCAACACCCTTAAAAAAACACTGCTGCTGGTACAATTTATTGCAAATTGTCAGCAAACGCGCGAGGCGAGTAGATCGGAATTTTTCCGAACCTACCTAGCACAAGCAAGTCTTTGTCTCCCGTAACAATACAATCTGCCGATGCAGCTTGAGCGAGCACCAGTATCGGTAAGTCATCTGAATCTCGACATGCATCCTCGCTCACAAGATCCGGAATTATCAGTGTTCCTCGATCTCGTAGAAATGAGGTAATATCCTGTATTATGCCGGTGGGAAGCTTGATCTTCATGGTGAGGTTGCGTTGGACCTCGCTTAATAGATGCTCACTCACGAATAGTTCATGGTCGCTGAAGCAAACCTCAAGAAGCGATTCACACAAGCCTCGTGTGGCAAATGCGGCAATCAATACGTTTGAGTCGAGAACAACCCTCACGAAAGGGCCTCAAAAATGTCCTCGTCAGTCATCAAGCCCTGAGCTTCAGCAAACGGTAAAACACGTCGCCTTAATGCACGAAACTTCGTCACTGCAATATAACGACGAAGCGACTCGCGCACAATATCACTTACAGGCTTGTCCTCGCTTTCGCTAATCCGCTGTAAATCGGCTTTTAACTCTTCTGGTAATCTAATAGTTAATGTGTCCATGGTAAGACAATGTAACACACGAGATCATGTTTGTCAATGATATTTTATGCACCCAACGGCGGGCATCAGCAGTCGCTGCTGTTGACGGTCTGCTGAATGCCATGGTTGGCCTATTCATATAAACAAGCATCTAATATTGACAGTACTTCAGACAACAGTTCGTCGTTCCGTCGCTCGATACGTCTGACACGGCGAGCTCGGAAATCAACTGATTTTACTTGCTCAACCATGACGAAACCGGTCAACTTGCTTATCTCTGGAATTGGTACGTGAAAGGGGAAGCCACGGTCTGTATTTGTAATTGGGCACACAATAGCCAAACCTGTGCTGCTATTGAACAAACCCTTGCTGACAACCAACGCTGGTCGGCGACCTTTTTGCTCATGCCCGGCTTGCGGATCAAATGTAATTGCGATTATGTCTCCCTGCTTGGGAACATAAGCGGACATTTACCAGACCTCTTTTCCGACTGGCTCTCCCCAATCGGTTTCTTTGGTTTGGTGTCCTTTGGGAATTTTCGCCACAAGATCCTTGAGATTATATTTTTTGCGGACTCTTTGGGCCGGGGTGACGATTAAGGCACCGTCTTTTACAGAAATATTGACTTTATCGCCTACATTTATCTGCGCATCTGAAAGCAATGCCTTTGTGATGCGAAGGCCTTGGCTATTTCCCCATTTTTGAATTTTTGCAAGCATATGATCACCTCCTTATGTATATCCAAAGTATATACACAAAAGATTTGATCGTCAAGGATTTTTTCAGGCCAACGTTCCGCGTAACCGGCTGGGAAAAGCTGCGTCGCTACGCTATGCAGCTTTTCCCAGCCGGTCGTCAATGCGGTTGTTAGGCCGATTGCTTATTAGCCACTTCTGCAACGTGGGCTCCTTGGAAACGGGCAATTTTCATTTCATTCTCAGATGGCTGGCGACCACCATCGCTGCCGGCAAGAGTACTAGCCCCATAGGGTGTTCCGCCAGTGATTTCACTCATATTCGTGAGTTCCTGGCAGGAATAGGGAACACCCACGATAATCATGCCGTGATGAAACAAAGTGGTGTGAAACGATGTGATAGTAGTTTCCTGCCCGCCGTGCTGTGTACCCGTGGATGTGAATACGCTACCCACCTTGCCAATCAGCTTTCCGCCAGCCCACAGTCCTCCGGTCTGATCTAGGAAGTTGCGCATCTGCGCGCACATATTGCCAAAGCGTGTAGGTGTGCCAAATATAATGGCATCGTAATCTGCCAGTTCGCCCGTTGTTGCAAACGGCGCTGCTTGGTCGATCTTGGCGCCCGCCTTTCGAGCCACGTCTTCAGACATTAAATCGGGCACACGTTTGATGGTGACTTCGGTGCCATTGACGCTACGTGCGCCTTCAGCCACCTCTTTCGCCATGGTTTCGATGTGACCATACATGCTGTAGTAAAGAACGAGAACTTTTGTCATGTTGTATCTCCTGATTTTGGTGATCGTGCAGTAAGCCTAACAGAAAGCTGAGGTGCTGGGCAACGATAACCGAAAAACTATAATATCAGATAAATTTTCCAGTGCAGTAGAGAGTAGCTTGATTCTCATTCAAATCGATTCCGGAGCTCCTTTTTGGCAGCTTGCCAATCTACAATCTTCTCGTCACCAGTGCTAAATCGACGTTCAGTTTCCTGAAGAGCTTTTTGATGCCAGCCGGGGGACTCAACCCCTTTATCTTCTCTTGACAGGTCCTCCCAAATGGCTTCCATCACTCTCAGCTTCTCTTCCTTAGAAAGATGTTTTATCTCTATAGTGCTTTGCATGGCGTAATATCCTTTTATTTTTTTTAACTCATTATCAACCACATCATGGTGAATGTCAACTCATGCTCATTGGTGTTTGGGAATCAATCGGCCGATATTTTACCTTTCTGCAAAAACACCGCGGCGGGGTTAGCGTTTTTTACGAAGCCATCATAAATCCAGGGGGCGCATGTCACATCACAACACCTGTTCCGGCGGCTCCGGCGGCGGAATATACTGCACCTGGTTTTTGCCGTTGTTTTTGGCCATGTATAATGCTTTGTCCGCCCGGGTGAGAAAACTGTCAATGGTTTCCGTGGGATGATAAATCGTCATGCCGATGGAGATGGTAATTTTGAGAGATTGCGAGATTTCCGGAAAGGTCAGGGATTCTGCGATGCCCCGCAGCCGTTCGGCGGAATCCAGGCCGTCTTCCACATTGCGGGGGCCGGTGAACACGACCAGAAACTCCTCGCCGCCGTATCGGGCGATGTAGTCCTCTTTGCGGATATGTCCTTTCACCGCCCACGTAAATACCTTTAATACCATGTCGCCAGACAGGTGGCCGTATTCGTCGTTCACCTGCTTGAAATCATCCAGGTCCACCAGGCAGATGGTAAACGGCCGGCTGATGCGGTCGGCAAAAGCTTTTTCCCGGTTGAGGATGGTGAACATGTGCCGCCGGTTAAACACATTCGTCAGTTCATCATGAATGGCGATCTGTTTGATGGTATCAAAGGCCTTTTTAAGTTCCACATTGGTGCGGCTCATGTTCTGACGCAGCTGATAGATATAGTTGCCCAGCAGGGAAAACCACCCCAGGGCGGCCAGCAGAATAGCACAGCGGATGGTTTCCAGGTAAAAATCCACCGCTTCCGGATGGTGGTGATAAAGCAGAAGAATGGACGTGCTGTAGACTGCTATGGCCACGGCCACCAGGGCGAAAAACTCCCGCAGGGAAAGCCGGAACACACCGAAGATAAAGATAATCAGAAAAAGGGCGATCATGCTGCCCCGCAACTCGCTTGCGGCAATGTAACTCAGGACCCCCACCCAGAAAATCGCCACAACGATCTGGGCCGCGGTGAGACTCGGATCACGAAACCGTTTGTTGACCCCCGCACGAATCAAAAGAAAAAAAACCAGGTTCCCGGCAAACATGGCACCACAGGTCAACACCGTTTGCAGGATTGTCGTCCGGAACAGGCCCAGGTAGGCACAGCCGACCAGGATAACCACCAGCAGGGCATAGGACGCCCACGCCATGAGAAACCGTCGGATTCTCAGAGCCTGCTTCCGGTCATCGCTGGGTATGATCTGAAACATATGGGCAATTGCCAACGCTACGGATTATGGTTTACAATGCCGGTTCCACCCATCCTGCCGCTACATTGAAAGCCGATATCCAGCGCATGCGGCAAAAAAGGGCATTATAACCAACCTTTTTAAAGTCCCCTTATATTCCCGTAAAGATTTCCAACAGTCAAGTATTTGCGTAGCGAATACATCCCCCACAAAAAAACTTGACAACCCTTTCCCCCGTTGTTAGGATCGTCCATCAGATGATGGAAGCGATAGATGGATTAACCCGCGCGCGTCTCGGCGCCGGCAGACAGGAAGCAACCATGCCCACATTACTGGAAAAAGTCAAGTCCCAACCCGATTCAATGAAGGCGAGAATCTTTTCCGCCGCCCAGAAACTGTTTGCCGCCTACGGCTATGAAGGGACCACCACCCGAATGATCGCCGCCGATGTGGGGATTGATATTTCCACCCTTTACTACCACTGGGGGGAAAAAAAGGAGCTCTATTCAGCGGTTCTTGAAAACTTTGACAACGAAATCGCCACCAAGCTTAAAGAGATCGAGTCCATCGTGCATGGCAAGTCCCTGGATCACCGGCTGAATGTCGCCATTGACGAGATGTGCGACTATTTGTTTGACAACATCGAAGTCACCAAGCTCATCCTGTTCAGTTCCTTTGTAAAATCCAAAGACACCACCGATCCGGGCGTGTCCATATCCGAATACATCTCCAACGTTGCCGTGGCCATGGGCATGGCCATGGATAAGAGCAGCATCACCCCCGCTACCAAGGCCCGGGTCATGGCCATGGTATTGTCCCTGTTCGGCTTTACTTCAGGGGAGACCTTCCTGCGGCCCATTCTTGATGTGGACTCGGAGCATTATATTGCGGTGGTCAAAGAAACCCTGAAATTTATCCTGATTCCCGCATTTACCCAGCAGACCGGGGCACCCGCATCTGCGGACAAAACCGGCAGGAATAAAATAACATCCAAAACATACAATGGCAGAACCGATAAAAATTGAATTTTATCACCGAAAATTCACTCAATGATGATTTCGATATGGTGCTATCTAGTGTCCGTCCAGAAATTAGATATTTTGGTCGAGTTCAAGGAAGGCGAAAATTTTAACCGGAGGAATACTTTGCGTATTTTGAGGATTAAAATTTGAGCCTGACGCAGAAATCGGGCAAAATAGCAATTTATGGATGGGCACTATCTAGTGTCCGAACGAAAACTAGGATTTTTCGTTAAGATCAAGGATGACGAAAATTTTAACCGCAGGAATACATGGAGTATTTTGAGGATTAAAATTTGAGTCTGACACAGATATTGGCGAAAAAGACAGTTTTCGTTCAGGCACTATCTAAGACCATGCACTTTATAACCCATTCAATGTTAAGGAGGTTAGGCCATGGCGTTAAAACTGGATGCCGTCGGGAAAAAACTTGGACCGGTAACCCGGGAGTACACATGGAAGGATGCGGTGCTCTATGCCCTCGGGGTGGGGGCCGGGTTCGACAACCTTGAGTATTGTTATGAAAAAGAACTCAAGGTACTGCCCAGCTTTTCCATTGCGGCAATTTTCGATTTTCTCACCCAGATCGCATTAGAAACCGAACTCAACCTGGCGGGCCTTCTCCACGCGGAACAGGAGCTGATTTTTCACAAGCCCATTCCCCCGTCCGGTACCCTGACAACCGAGGGACAGATTCCCAGAATCTACGACAAGGGGGACAAAGGGGCGCTGATCATCGGTGAAAGCGACACCTACCATTCCAACGGGGAAAAACTGTTCACCAGTATCATTACTCTGTTTGCCCGTTTCGACGGCGGGTTCGGCGGGGAAAATGCCCCGAAAAAAGAGGTTACCATTCCGGACCGTGCGCCGGACATCGAGGCCGAAGACCAGCCCTCGCCGGACCAGCCCCTGCTGTACCGGCTTTCCGGCGATGTGAACCCCCTGCACGTGGACAAGGATTTCGCCAAGATGGCCGGCTTTGACCAGCCCATCATGCACGGGCTCTGCACCCACGGTTTTGCCTGCCGCATGCTGATCGAAAACCTTATCCCCGGCGAGCCGGAAAAGGCAAGGCGCATGGCGTGCAGGTTTTCCAAAACCCTGGTGCCGGGAGACCCCATCAAGCTCCAGATCTGGAAAGAAGGGGACTCAAAGGCCCTGTGGCGGGTGATTAACGCCAAAACCGGCGATACAGTCATCGACCTCGGCGAATTTGAATACGGAGAAATCCCCAGGGACGAGATCCGGTTCGACGACCGCGTGGCCATCGTCACCGGTGCGGGCGGCGGCCTGGGCCGGGAATATGCCCTCAAACTCGCCCAGCGCGGCGCCAAAGTCGTGGTTAACGACCTGGGCGGCTCCCGGGACGGCACGGGCGGATCCGCATCTCCGGCCGACAAGGTGGTGGATGAAATCAAGGCCGAAGGCGGCCAGGCGGTGGCCAACTACGACAACGTGGCCACCCCCGAAGGCGGTGAAGCCATCGTGCAGGCGGCCCTGGATGCATTCGGTACCGTGGACATCCTGATCAACAACGCGGGCATCCTTCGGGACAAGAGCTTTGTAAAAATGGAGCCGGACAACTGGGATGCGGTCATCGCGGTTCACCTGCAAGGCGCTTATCACGTGACCCGGCCCGCCTTCAGGATAATGAAAGAAAAAGGATACGGCCGTATCATCATGACCACGTCGGCGGCCGGCCTTTACGGCAACTTCGGACAGACCAACTACTCCTCCGCCAAGATGGCCCTGGTGGGGATGATGAACACCCTGAAGATCGAGGGCGCCAAATACGATATCAAGGTCAATACGGTGGCACCGCTGGCGGCCTCCCGACTCACCGAAGACATCATGCCGCCGGAAATCTTTGAAAAGATGGACCCGGCCTTTGTCAGCGCCATGACCCTGTACCTCTGCTCGGAACGCTGCCCCGTGAATGGCAACATTTACAACGCAGGCATGGGCTTTTTCAACCGGGCAGCCGTTGTCACCGGACCGGGCACCGTGCTCGGCAAAGACGGTGAATTGCCTTCGGTGGAAGAAATCCGTGACAACCTGCCATCCATCGACACCCTGAAAAACGGCAAGGAGTACTGGCAGGTGAACGATCAGGTGGGTGACCTGATCACCATACTCAGCGGTCCGCCAGCAGGCTCCGATGCATCAGCCGATACCGCATCTGGTGGCGGCGGCACCGCGAACGTGGCGGATTTTTTCGCAAGCATGCCCGATCATTTTGACAAAGACGCGGCCAAGGGCGTGGATGTGGTCTTCAACTTCATCATTTCCGGAGACAACGGCGGCGACTGGCATTGCATTGTCAAGGACCAGACCTGCACGGTGAACCAGGGGGCCGCGGATCAGGCCACCTGCACCATCAAGATGTCGGATGGGGATTTTCTCGACATGATGGGCGGCAAACTGCCCCCCATGAAGGCCTATACATCCGGGAAACTGGTGATCGAAGGCGACGTCATGAAATCCCAGCTGATTGAGAAACTGTTCAAACAATAACCCCATGCAAGGAGATATATAATGATTGGTATCACTTCTTACGGCGCTTTTATTCCGCGCTATCGGTTGAACCGGATGGCCATTTTCCAGACCATGGGCTGGTTCGCACCCGCCGTGATGATGGTGGCCCAGGGAGAACGCTCCATGTGCAACTGGGATGAAGATTCCATTACCATGGCGGTGGGCGCGGCCCGGGACTGCCTCACCGGCTTTGACAAAACCGGGGTGAACGCCCTGTATCTCGCGTCCACCAGCCTGCCCTTCAAGGACCGGCAGAATGCCAGCATCGTGTCCACGGCCCTGAATCTGAGCGAACACATCGCAACGGCGGATTATACCGCATGCCTCCGATCCGGTACATCCGCACTGATCAGCGCCATCGAATCGGTGAAAAGCAAAGAAAAAGACAATATCCTCGTCACCGCCACGGATGCCCGGGAGACCAAGCCCGCCTATTTTTACGAAATGTGGTACGGCGACGGCGCGGCCAGTATCTCCGTGGGCAGCAAGGATGTTATTGCCGAGTTCAAGGGTTCCTATTCCGTAGCAAAGGATTTTGTGGATCATTATAAAGGCTCGGACCGTCGCTTCGACTATTTCTGGGAAGAGCGCTGGGTACGGGACGAGGGATTCGGCAAGATTATCCCCGAGGCCGTTTCAGGACTGCTAGCCAAAACCGGGATATCCGGAGAGCAAGTGGATCACTTCGTCTTTCCCTGCTTTTTCAAAAAAGACCGGAAAAAAATCGCCAAGCTCAGCGGCATCAATCCGGAAGTCATCACCGACGCCATGCACGAGGTCTGCGGCGACACCGGCGCGGCCCATCCCCTTCTCATGCTGGCAGGCGCCCTTGAAAAGGCAAAACCCAATGACATCATCGTAGTGGCGGGATTCGGCCAGGGGTGCGACGCCCTGTGTTTCCAGGTCACCAAAAATATCAGCAAGCTGCCCGACCGAAGCGGTGTATCCGGTGCCCTGGAAAACAAGCTGACCATCGACAATTACGCCAAGTTCCTGGTATTCCGGCAGATCATCGAGCCGGACATGGGCATACGGGCCGAGGCCCCGCTCCAGACGGCCATGACGACTCTCTACCGCAAGCGACACATGCTGCTGGGACTGATGGGCGGTAAGTGCAAGGAATGCGGCACGCCGCAATTTCCGAAAACCGAGGTGTGCGTAAATCCGGACTGCGGCGCCATGCACAGCCAGGAAGACTACGAGTTCGCCGATAAGCCGGCGAAGGTCAAGTCCTTTACCGGCGACATGCTCTCGGTCAGCGTTGATCCGCCCAACATTTACGGCATGGTGGAATTCGAAAACGGCGGCCGGTTTATGGCGGATTTTACGGACTGCACCCTGGAAGAAGTCAAGGTCGGCCTTCCCGTTCAGATGGTCTTCCGTCGCCGGGTAAAAGACCCCGAACGCGGATTTTCATCCTATTTCTGGAAGGCCAAGCCCGTTCCCGGCGCCCAGGAGGAAATGAACAAGATCCGGTTTGACGGCCGGGTGGCGATCATCACCGGCGCGGGAGGCGGCCTGGGCAAGGCATATGCCCTGGAGCTGGCGCGGCGCGGCGCCAAAATCGTGGTCAACGACCTCGGCGGTTCCCGGGACGGCTCCGGCAAAGGCTCCAAGTCCCCGGCCGAAACCGTGGTTAAAGAGATCAAGGACATGGGCGGCAAGGCCGTTGCCAACTTCGACAACGTGGCCACTCCCGAAGGCGGGGAAAAGATCGTCCAGTCGGCCATCGACGCTTTCGGCCGGGTGGACATCGTGGTCAACAACGCCGGCATCCTGCGAGACAAGAGCTTTGTGAAGATGGAGCCGGAAAACTGGGATGCGGTGGTGGCCGTTCACCTCAAGGGCGCCTACAACGTGACCCGTCCGGCTTTTAAACACATGAAGGAAAACGGCTACGGCCGGATCATCATGACCACCTCGGCGGCAGGCCTTTACGGCAATTTCGGCCAGGCCAATTACTCCGCCGCCAAGCTGGGACTGGTGGGCTTCATGAACACCCTGAAAATCGAAGGTGCGAAATACGACATCAAGGTCAACACCATCGCGCCACTGGCCGCCTCCCGGCTCACCGAGGACATCATGCCCCCGGACATCTTTGAGAAGATGAAGCCGGAATATATCGTTCCCATGGTGGCATGGCTGTGCAGCGACGCCTGTGACAAGAGCGGCAACATCTATAATGCCGGTATGGGCTATTACAGCAGGGCCGCCATTCTCACGGGCAAACCCGTCCAGATCGGCACAAAGGACGAACTGCCAGGCCCCGAGGACATTCACAAAAACTGGGATGCTATCAACGACCTGGAAGGCGGCAGAGAACTGGCCGACCTGAATGCGGCCACCATGGATCTGCTCACCGGAGGCGGGGATGATGGAGGTAAGGGTGCAGGCGGCGACACCGGAGGCGACCAGGGCGGTCAACTGACGCCGCAGGCGATTTTCGACATGATGCCGGACGCCTTCAAACCGGATGCGGCGGCGGGTGTGGACGTGGTTTTCCAGTACAGCCTGTCCGGCCCCAACGGTGGCCACTGGGTGGTAACGGTCAAGGATCAGACCTGTAAAGTGGAAACTGGCAAGGCGGACAAGGCCACCTGCACAATCAAGATGACCGATGATAACTTCATCAAGCTCGTCACTGGCAAGCTTAACCCCATGAAGGCCTTTTCATCCGGCGATCTTGTCATCGAAGGCGATGTAATGAAATCCCAGCTCATTGAGAAGCTGTTTACCTTACAATAAGGAGGTGTCAAATGGCTACAGGCATCAAAGACAAAGTAGCAATTATCGGTATGGGATGTACCAAGTTCGGAGAACGCTGGGATGCAGGCGGTGAAGAACTCATCGTGGAGGCGTTCGAGGAATGTCTCGCCGATT
This sequence comes from Thermodesulfobacteriota bacterium, assembly GCA_034189225.1. Taxonomy (GTDB): domain Bacteria; phylum Desulfobacterota; class Desulfobacteria; order Desulfobacterales; family Desulfosudaceae; genus JAXHTY01. The sequence goes on along the minus strand of JAXHVL010000180.1, from coordinate 13,724 downwards.
CCGGACTGGAAAAAAAGGATATTCAAGCCGCCTGGTTCGGCACCTGCCTGGACGAGGTCAACCTGGGCAAAACCGGCATGCCCCTGTCTGTCACCCTCCGGCTGCCCATGATCCCGGTGACACGTGTTGAAAACTTCTGTGCAACGGGTACCGAAGCCTTCCGCGGCGCCTGCTATGCCGTAGCGTCGGGCGCTTATGACATCTGCCTGGCGCAGGGAGTGGAAAAACTCAAGGATACCGGCTATGGCGGTCTGCCCAACCCCGGCTCCAATGCAGGAACCCTGCTGTGGCAGTGGTGGCCCAACATATCGGCACCCGGTTGTTTCGCTCAGCTTGCCGGCGCCTATGCCGCCAAACACAACATTTCCGACCAGGACCTTAAGCGGGCCATCGCCCATGTATCGGTTAAAAGCCATGCCAACGGCGTGCTGAACCCCAAGGCGCACCTGCGAAAGGAAGTCACCGAAGACCAGGTGATCGCTTCACCCATCATCGCCCACCCCCTTGGCTTGTTTGACTGCTGCGGGGTCAGCGACGGGTCTGCCTGCGCCATCGTCACCACGCCGGAAATCGCCAAAAAAATGGGCAAGGACCATGACCTGGTGTCTGTAAAGGCGCTCCAGGTGGCGTTGAGCAGCGGGGAAGAGATCGGTTACAACGCCTGGGACGTGGACCATTTCATGACCACTTCCAAGTGCAGCAAGGTGGCCTACGAAGAGGCCGGCATCACCAATCCGCGCGAGGAAATCAGCATGATGGAGGTGCATGACTGCTTCTCCATCACCGAGCTGGTGACTTACGAGGACCTGCACATTTCCGAACGGGGCCAGGCTTGGCGCGACGCCCTGGATGGGGTCTACGACCGGGACGGCGAGGTGCCCTGCCAGGTGGACGGCGGCCTCAAGTGCTTCGGCCACCCCATCGGTGCATCCGGCCTTCGCATGCTCTACGAAATGTACCTTCAGCTCAAGGGCCGGGCCGGCGACCGCCAGATCGAGAACCCGAAATACGGGCTCACGCACAATCTCGGTGGATTCCCGTTCCAGAACATCTGCTCCATCGGGATCATCGGAAAATATAACCCATAATGGCATAGCACCGGCACCCCGGCCCTGTCCGGAGTGCCGGTTTCTCTTCGTTTGCTGAAACAGGACGGCTTCGTAAAAAGCTTCCAGCGCCACGCGCGACGTTTTTGCAGAAAGGAACGTACGCGAGACTTGGTTTTTTATCGCTATTTGTGATTACAGGATATCCATTTGTTGCAGTTCGCGATTGATCCGCTGTTTGACCTTGGCAATGGTGATGTCTGCTCTTTTTTCATGCAGGCTGTCTGCCAGGCGGCAGGCTTCGTTGACCGCCGACGCTATTATAAAAACAGGGAGTGTCGGGGATGCCGTATCACCGGCTTGGGGGACTTGAATATCCACAATCAGATCGTCCTTTATGTTGGCAAGCTTTTCCCTGGGAAGCTTCGGCACCATCAGCTGCGCTCGCTGACCAATGACCTCTTGGTCAATTTGATTGACGACCTGGTAGAAATTCTCGTACTCGGCCCTTCCGGTCGGAGGGAAAAGACTGTCGGCGACCAAAAGGTTCAGCAGTTTCTGAGATTTACCGGCTTTTTGGTTGTCCCGAATAAAATGGTCGACACGGCGGGTCGGGTCAAATTCTTGCCGCATGAGGCTTTTCAACTCATTTTCCGCCACCTTTGCATCTTCCGCCGTCAGATGCCTGCCTTCATCCAGGGTGGCACCGGCAAGCTGTGAATAGGATCGAACCAACCGTACTTCCGTATCACCGGCCTCGTTCACACAGGCAACGGCATAGGCAACCACATGGGCCAGTATATCCGGCACCGGCACCACCAACCGTACCGCGCATGGCGGCAGATCAAACCGATCCATGGCCGCCATCAATGAGTCAAAAACAGAATCGCCATACGCGGCAAAATGAAGGGGACCGGCGCCCTCAGCCAACCCTTTTTCGAACAGGACCCGGTCCACCGTCAAAGCCGCCGATCCAGGCCCATCTGCCAGTCCGGGGAAATAATAGTACCGACCATCTTCAGAAACCGCCCCTCCCAAAGCTGCCAAATACGCTGAACCGGCCAGCAAGTCATAAATATCCGGCAATGTCACCGGCGGCGTATCCTTGCGACTGTCTTTAAGCCGCACATAAATATCATACAATTGCCGGGGCGGGATTTCCATGCTTTGGGTCCGTTGTTTCTGCTCTTGAACCCGCTCCCTGGCCCTTTCCAAAAGAACCTCCGGATCAAGCTCGCGAGTGGCCAATTCTTCAAACTCCTTGCCGGTGACGGGCAGCAATGCGATCTGTTGGGTACCCACCACATCGCCGGCCTGGGCCAGGCGCCTCAGCAGACGATCATAAACAATCTGTTCCGCAGAATCCACGTAACAGAGGTTTAATACATATATGCGTTCATGCGCCTGTCCGATTCGGTCAATCCGCCCGATGCGCTGCTCCACTTTCATGGGATTCCAAGGCAAATCGTAATTGACGACAAGGTTCGCCGTTTGCAGGTTCAGCCCTTCAGCGGCCGCATCCGTACAAACCAGCACATCGATCTCACCCCTGAAAAACCGGTGACGGATATCATCCCGGTTGACATTGCGCAAACGGCCTGTAGCCGGATCCACAAACTGCCCCCCGCGGCCGGAATAGGTACCCACACGCATATTCGCGTCCACCTTTCGCAGCCGATCCCGAATATCAGTAAGCGTATCGTAAAACCGTGTAAAAATAACGGTCTGACTTATTCTAAAGCTTCCCTGCCGTTGCTTTTCCAGCGCCGTTAAAACCTCTTTCATCTTCAAGGGCATGTCGGACAAATCGGTCAGCATCGCCAGCATGGCTTCCAGTCGCGCCTGTTCCCAGGCCAGGTCGGTCTCGGTGCGATGTTTTAAAACCGTATCGACAATAGGGTCACCGGCATCTTCGCTGTCGCCAAACAATTGATCATGGCTGTCCAGGTCATTGAAGTCGGTTTGTTCCGGGTTTGCCTGCGCAAGCGTTGCTGCCACCCGCTGTTTCCGCCGTTTCAGGGTTTCCCGAAGGGCAAACAGGCTGGAAGCCAGCCGGAGCCGTAGAAAACTCAGATAAAACCCCAGACTGGTCCGCCACTGATTGCCCTGATTATTTTCGGCAATTTTTTGTACCAATTCACGGCAATAGGCATCAAGCGCATCATCGGCGGACTTTTCCAGTCCGGTCAGCCGAATCGTCGGCACCTGTAAAATCTCCCGTTCTGCCAGGTTTTCGCCCAGTTGATCTTTCTCCTTATATATTTCCAAAAGGGCGCGGGTGTGCCGCATCATAACACGGGACAGGGGCGCGGCCGCGAACACCAGCCGCTGAATGTTCCGGCGATCAATGCCGGTGGGCGAATCGCCCTGCTCCCCCCAACGGTTGGCTGCGATACGGATTGTCCCGTCCATCACTGCCGTCTCAAAAAACCGCCAGAGAAACGGATCGAAGCGCTGAAGGGAAAAGATCGCCCGGCGCAGCAACTCCCATTGATGGTCCGCCATATCCTGGTTGCGCACCAATTGCCCCAATGCTTCGTAATAGGCCCAGGTCAGACTGGGATCATGCTGAAAATGGGCGATCCGGTTTGTCAGGAAAATCAGATCAAACACCTCTATCCAGTCCAGCTGCATGGGGGTGGCCGTGGCCAGCCATAACGCCCGGCTCTTCTTATTCAGCCGCCTGGCAATGGTTTCAAACAATCGGCCGTATTGCGGAGCGCTTCGTGCACCATTGCCGGGATTCTTTCGACGAGCGTAATGGGCTTCATCCACCAGGGACAGGTCAAACGATTCCGCCCCGTCCAGGTCTGCTTGCCGCTGCTGCCGGCTCAACAGGCCGGTGGACACGATCACCAGATCCGGATCATACAAGGTCTTCCCCATCGAGTGCCGCTCTTCGGGAAAAATATAGTCGTGGCGCGCCTGCTGACCACTGCCCCGGGCACGGGCAAAGCCAAGCAGACATTTGGCCGCCATCTCCCGGTGCCATTGTTCGCTTAAACTGGCAGGGGGAGCGATCAATACCCGTCGGACCAGGCCGGATAGATAAAGCGACCGAATGGCCAGCCCGGCCTCGATGGTTTTGCCCAGCCCCACCTCGTCACACAATAGATACGAATAGGGCCAGGTCTCGACCAGCCGTCGGGCCACCACTGCCTGATGCGGCCAGGGCTTGACCGGTGCGGTTTCCAGCCCCACATACCGGCCGCCGGGAAGCCTGGGGCCGTCCTTGATGATGGCGAACTTTAAACGCTCCATGGCCGAAGGCGGCGGAAAATCCGGCTGTTTTGCGGAAGAACCGTCGATCTCCCTTGGATGGGAAATGCTTTGCCCGATCTCGATCAGCCGCTTGTCAACGGCCTCGGGCAGGGACATGACCACTATGTATGGATTTTGATTCTCCCAAAGTGCCTCAAAAGAACGAGCGGCATCGTCAATCCGCTGTCGGTCGCTCTCTCCCCACCAGTCGGCATGCAGGCTGATGTTTTCGGCATTGTGGATCAATGCCTGGCGGGACTCGTTCAACGATCCGGACATGTAAATGCGATCGTCCGCGGTGTCGGTGAAAACCCCCCATTTTTCATGCACATACCCGTCTTCCACGGCATCAAAGGAAAGGGGGCCGCCGGTTTGACCATTCACTCGAAAGGCCACCCGCACCGTGAGACATCGCTGCGCCACCATCCAAGCCAGCAGCGCCACACCATTGGCCACATCTTCCGGCCAGCTGGAGGGGCCGGCCAGCTCCTCGTTTAAACGATCGGCAAAGCGCTGTTCGTCCCCATCCAGAATGGCGGCCACATCATGGGGCGCCAGGTCCGCCCCCACAATCAACCGCATCTGCCCGCCGGCCACGCTAAACGCGGAAAACCCCTGAGAGGCTGCGGCCAGCGATGACGACCGAAAATACCCGGCCACCCGGTCATAGGCCACACTGCGCTTTAAAACCGGAATATAAAAATCATGAAGGATATTCACCGGCCGGCCATCCAGCCCGATGGCAGAGGTTTTGTAGGCGTAGCGCCATTGTCTGTTTTGAAAAACCAGCTGGCTTTGTCGATTTTCTACCATTGGCCACAATTCCCCAATTCTTTTCAAGGCATCCTGATCCTGACTCGCTCTGCGCCGACAGGCCAATCACCGCCAAGTCGGAGGCCGATTAAGCACCACGCCATTCGGCAGCACCACTTCATCCGGAAACTGACTTTTACGCAGGTCTTTTTTTCGAATCTTCAGCCAGAAATCACAAACCTGGCTTAATTGCGAAGACCATCGGTCAATCGGAAAAAGTACGCCGAACCGTTTGGCCGGAAAAGCGGTTTTTGCCACCTGAATCGCGGGAATCAAATCCGTGTCCGTGGTCACCATAATTGCCTTATCATAAGTGTTCTTGTAGGCCTCGTTTAACAGATGAACAGCAATATTAACGTCGGTTTCCTTTTCTTCATGATATATGTAGGAAGCGCCACAAGCCATGCAATAACGATCCTTTGCCTTGAAATTGCCTTTTATGACCTTGACACCCGCATTCTCAAGTGCAGAAATCAATATCTTATGGCGTGCTTGGGAAGCCGGCCGCCAGTATGCAAGGGCCGTAAAATAAAACACATCGGAAAGGGTGTCTTTATTGACAACAAAACGTCTCGCCAGACGCATAAAATCAAGCCAGAGATATTGTTTATATAAGGTGAGATACCGGCGGGAAGCAGAATCATACGGTTTCAGGGAATGATATACATTAAAGCCATCTATAAAAAAAGAGACCTTTCGGCCCATATTACCCCCCCGTGCAAAAAAATGCCCTGGTGGGTACCACCAGGGCGGCCCATGCCGCCGTGGCGCCATGGGGATGAATTCATAATAAACATACTATCATCATTCGCAACTTTGTGTCAATCATTTTCAAGCAGAATCATTGTAGCCCAAAGACAATCGCCTTTGCCTCTTTTTTTATGGCCGGGTCGGGAATCTCTGCGGCCCAGACCTCGAGAAGGGCCTGGATCAGGGAGTGCTTGGTCGGGGCATGCCGGTCCAGGTAGGCGCGGGCCACCGGCATGTCCCCTTCCCGAAAGGCCATGATCACGCCGGTCAGCACATCCCATTCGGTCTGGGGATGGCTCAGGCGTGATGAGTGGCGTTCCTCGGGCCGGGCCAGCCGCAGCTTGGCACCTTTGCGCACCAGGGGTGCATGAAATCCGGCTTCTTCGGCCGGGGTGCGGCGGGCTCTGCCGCTGCCGGCGCCGGTGGCGTAGCCGATGAACCGGCCGGCGGCTTCATACCCCCCGGTCTTGCCTTCCAGGGCCATGTTCAGGGACTTGGAGATATTCAGGGCTTCGTCATAGGGGAATTCGGACAGGCGGTATATCCCGAACAGGGTAACGGCCATGGCCGCCTCCGGCAGAAGATCGGCCACGCTCAACCTGCCGCCGGTAATCCGTTGAATCTGGTGCTCGGACACCACCCGGCTGGCCTCGTTCATGGCCCGGATCGGGCCGACTTCCGCATCTCCGTCAATAACCGGCCATTGCTCGGACAGCACCCGCAATGCCCGGCCATAGGCGGCCACCATCTCATCCACGGGGTTGAGCTGCAATGGCGCAAACTCCTTCAGGCCTTCGGCCACAGCCGACTGAATCCGCTGCTGCACCCCGGCCCCGCCGAAACCGGACCACAGGGCCGGTTCGGTTGATTGAGTGGTGCGTTTGCGACAGGCGATGAAGACCGAACTGACTGCCCCGGCCTTTTCCATTAAGTGCATAGAATGAGTGCTTTCGGCTTCTACCGGTACGGTGGCAGTGATGGTCCAGCCGCTGGTAATCAGAGAGCGGGTCAAGGCTTCCCAAGCATCCTGACTTTTGTGGGTAAACATCAAGGTCATCATACCCAGGGGCTTGACCACGCGACGGCACTCCTTAAAAATATCGGTCATCATATTTTCATAAGTGCCATGGGCGGCTTTACTGCCGCCGTCCCGATCGGGGTTGGCCACGGCCTCGTTCTGCTTGTCGGTCAGCCGACGTCTGAAACTGTCCGGATACAGATCCGATAAGGTGCGTTTCTGCCAGACATAGAAATAATCGGACAGCTCGGCATATTGGACATTGTTATAGTAAGGCGGGTCCATGCAGATTACGTCCACGGAACTATCCGCGACATCAGGCATATGGGCGGCGGTGTTGGTTGTAATATGCACTTTCGATGTTGCGGAAGTTTTGTTGGCCACTAAGTCAGCCATGCCCCGGAAGGCGTCGTAAATCTGGGAAAGACACCAGGCAAACCCGGAATGGGGGCCGGAAAAAATCATTTCTCCGAAAGTCCATTTCAGGGAAAAGTCATGTCTGCCAAAATTTCCCTTAACAATCCCTCGTGTATATTCCCAGCGCGTCTGCCGGCTGTTATAATCCACTCCCTTGTCAATGGCGAACTGCAAGTAGGTGATTAGGGCCTTGCCTTTTTCCGGGCCCAGCTCGGCCAGAATCTGCGGCTTGAGGCGGAGGAGGGCCTCGATCAGAAAAACATGGCCCAGTAGCTGCCGGGGCGTGAACATGTCGCACCAGCGGTTCATGCCCACACGAAGTGGTTCTTTGGTCTTGTGCGCCAGGGGAATCTTTTCCGTGGGAATCAGGCCGGCTGCTTCCCAACGGTCCAAATTATCGGCCAGCTGTTTTTCCGCTTTTTTCAGGGCATCCAGGTCCATCTGGTTGGGCGGTCGGAAAAAACGGATCTTTTCGGTCTTGATGTCCCCCTTTTTTTCACCGCTTTTGTAGCGCAGGGGATGGCCGTCTTTGTCCAGCTTGGGCTGAAACCGCACCCCCACCACGCAATAGAGGCGGTCCTGCCATTTCCCATGACGCGATTCCCCGCGGGCCTGGGCCTTGATCTCGTCTGCATCAATGGCCTGGCGGCAGTGAACGCACTGGCCGACACCGCCCTTCACGGTTGACTGGTCCGGTTCTTCGCCTTTGGGACCCTTGCCGTTTTCAACCCGAAAGGTTTCAAACCGCACCGTGCCGTTCTGTTTGCGACCATCGCAAACAATGGCCGCCCCCCATTTTTTGCCTTCTTCCTTGCTCAGCCAGCAGGTGTTGAGCAGCGGCGCCTCGCCGCCGCAATTGGGGCAGGTGACCTGGCGGCAGAAAAGCAGACCGGTCTGATCAAATTCCGGCACATCAAATTCAGAAATCAGCTCCGGGCATTGGGCGCAATGATTCGTCAGATGTTTTTTCTCGGCAGATGGCAAGGGAGAAAAAGGGGTCATGTCCTGCATGGCCGCTGCTACATGATCATGTAGCATATTGCCCCAGTGTTTGATGTCGTTGGCCAGCTCCGGACCGTATTTGGCCGGATAATCCAGGGTGGCATGAAGAATAACACTGGCCACAGGGTTTAATTCATTGGCAATAACATTATGACCCAACCGTATGGCTTCAAAAGGAATTGATCCGCCTCCGGCTGTGGGGTCAAGAACAACTTGAGGTGTTTTCGCGGGTTTTGGCGCTTTTAAAAAGGCCCGGGAATAACCATATAAATCTTCCGGGTCCCACTTAATTGTGCGGCCGAGATTTTTTTTCACCGAATCCAGCTTGGCAAATTCAATACGGGCATTGATAAGCGCCGGATCTGCGGTGATCAGCCTGGTGGGCAGGTGTTCGTCAAGTTCGGGCCAGGATTTGGGAATTGCTTTGGAATGACTTTCCCAATTTTTTAAAACGGGATGGTGGGCAAGATCATTATCAACCTTCAATTGGGAAATCATCTCCCGATTTTTTCCCCGTCGTTCATTCTCCTTTCCCAGCCAGTTGAGTACGGTCTGATCGATCACCAACACTTCCGCCCCGTCATCGGTGGTTTCCATTTTATCCAGCAGCTTGCCGGTCAACGTCCACTGCACGCCATTGATCTCCACCACCCGTTTTTCAATACCGAGTTGGCGCAAAAACCAGTCCGGATCGGTATCCGCCGGCAAGAGCGAGGCCAGGACCGCGGCCCGGGAGGGGGTCAAGGGCCGTCTGGCCCACCAGACATGCAGAAAATAGAGCGGCGGCAGGGCCGAACTGGCCCCGCGTTCCCGCTGGGTTTCGGCGCCCACCTGGTGGCAGGGAAAGCCGGCTTCAATCAATCGCAGATCATCTTGCCAGGATGTGGTCATGGTGACTCCCGAAATTCAATATTATCCGCGCCGGCGCAGATCGGCCAGCATGGTGTCGATGTGGGGGTCATGGGGCTGGCCGGCGAGCATGATTTTCATGCCGGCCATGGCCCAGCGGCTGGCCGCATTGCCGAACGTAGTCATACGGGAATACCAGTATCCCGCCTCTTCCCGGGTGAACCGGTCCACCCGTCTGGCGATCAGTTCCACCCGGTCCATTTCCTTGATGCGCTCCTGAAGCTTGAAGATCAGAGCCAGTTTATACCCGGCTTCCTCGTCCGCCGGCAGGTTGTCCCGAAAGGTAATTTGCGTGCCGCTCAGGTATTGACCCAGGTCCAGGGGGACGTCCCGGTAATCATTGACCCGGCCCAGGATCGTCCGCAGCACCGGCAAGCACCGCCGCTGAGGCTGGCCGTACAAAAAGCCCCGTTCCTTTAATATAGAGCGCGGGGCCACCATGTCGTCGGTGTCGGAACGCTGGTCCGGCCAGAGCCGCTGTTTGATGACAAACACCGGCACGGGCCTGTCCTTATGCTCGGTCACCCGCAGCACCCATGGGGCCTTCACGATTTCCGGCCTGACCTTTTGATGGTAATGGGCCCGGGCCTTTGCGGTTGTTGAGGGTTTGGGGGTCATGAGGCGTCCTTATTCGGATCTTTCTGAAGTGCCTTTACAAAGGGACAGTCATTTTCCGGCTGATAAATGGTTAAATCACAGCCGGTGTGCTCGCTGACGGAAACCAGTCCGTCAATGGTTTCAAAGAGTTCGCTCAGCAATTGAATGGTCTCCGGTGACGCATTTTCCAGGGTCATGCGCAGGGTGCCCCCATCCGGCAGCGCCATGTCGGTTAAGTCCAGCACATCGATCCGGGTTTTGCCGCCTTTTGCGTAAATCGATCCCAGCCGTTTGAGCAGGGGCATGATCCTTTCCGCCCCTTCCTTGCCTGAGAACCGAAGGGTGTTGTCCTGTTGATCCACCCATCCCTTTTGCGCGGCCTGGGAGGGCGTGATGATCACGTCCTGTTCATCGGGCACATAAAATGACGCGCCGGCGCCCTTGATCAGCTCGGGCTTTCCCTGCTGCCCCGCATCCCCCTTGAAGGCAAAGAGCTTGTTGGCCTGGATCAGTTTCAGCAGGGCGTCTTCCAGGGATGGCGCCGGTACATCGCCAAAGGTGTCGGCCAGTTTGTCCGAAATTTTGGACACCGTGCTGACGGAAGACTGGCGGGCCACATCCCAGACCTTGTCCTGAAGCTGGCGCATGTCCGGTTCGGATGGTTTCCCCCAGCCCCGCTGCCGGGCACCGGCCGGGGTAACCAGGGCATATTCGTTATCGATATCGAGGCTTAAGGGCACCTCCCCTGTCTCCCGGCTGTAAATTTCTTCCGGGACGGTGGCGTCGGCCTTGCCCATGCGGAACAGGCACCACTTGCCCGCGCTCACCCCGGCGCGCACGACCTGGGCCAGCACCTCCGGGGCCGCCAGGATGGGCCACTTGCGGATACGGCAGAAACTGTTTCGAAGGGTGGCGATCTCCACGATATCCTGCTGACCGAAAAACAGTTTTCCAAGGCTGGTCAGATCGGCCTGGGTGGTATGATCGCCGGTAATCAGTTCATTGTCGTCCAGCAATACCTGTTTGATCTGCTCCATCACGGCGGCCCCGCCTTCGCCGCCGGCGGTCCGGATCTCCTTGCAAACGATCTGGCCGCTGGCCGATGGATACCACAGATAGCGATAAGTTTCCGTTACCCGGGAAATCAGGGCGTTTTCCCGTTCGGTATGGCGTTGATGAAAATCGTCACCCGTGAGTTTCTGGGGCGAAATACTGTAATTCTGTGGATTTTTTTTAAGCTCCCGCATGGCCAGCACCCATCGGGCCAGCTCATGGAGCTGATGCCGTTTATTCGACGGCCCGTCGGGACCCGTGGCGGCGGTGTCAATGGATTGCTGCTCGGCCTTGCCGGTTTTTGCTTTCACGGTTTCCGGCACCAAAAGGAAGACAAGATTCTGCTCGATGCGGGGGCGGTTGGGACCGGCCGTGGTGACAAAGTCCGGCACATTAATGGCATCGGCATTTAAGGCGATCAAGGCCAGAACGGGCTTTCCGGTTTTATCGTCAATATGCTCCGGCGCGGTCACATCCGTGAGGATGGTAAACGGTCCGGCCGTTTCACTGACCACCTTTCGAGCCGTGGCGTCCAGCAGGTCGCGAACCGACCGGGATTGAAGGCCGCGGCGAATTTTGGCCAGGGCGATATTTACGGAGGGATCCAGGCTGGCGTAATAGCGGCCCTGATCAAAACGTAGATAAAAGGCGCTGTCCTGTATTTCCTCCAGGGCCTTGACCGCCTGGGGCGGGGTCAGGCCGGGGAAACTGACATCAAACAGCGCGTCCTGCTCAGTGAGGCCGAAAATATTCGAGCCCAGCCCCTTGTCCCGGCCCACCAGGCTATGCAGAAAAACCGTTTTCCAGGTGTATTCGTAAAGAGGGTATCCTTCCGGATGGGGGTTGCGGCGGTCCGCCTCCTGGGCGTTGCTGATGCCGCCGGTCAGGGTATCCGTATCGGCACCGCCCACATCCGCATTGAGAACCGCAAGCAGGTCCCCGCTGCCGGTGCGGCCCACCACCTCGTTGACGATGCGGGGGTTCCGCATATCCAGGTGGCAGGCATGAATCATCGGAATCCGGGCCTGTTTCTGCCACAGGTTCCGAACGGCCAGGGCCAGGACCCGTAAAACGCCGCGGGTGCCCTGAAAATTTTCATACGCAGCCAGCTTATTATTCAAAAAATCAATAAATGTGGGATGAAAAGGATAGTGGGCGATCAGGCTGTCATAAAAATCGCTGCGCACGGCCCTTTCCGGCAGCCGGTCCGAGTTGTTGCGATACATCTCCCCGTATTGCGCGGCAATCTCGGCAGCGGCGGTGTGATCAATGCTGACAAACAACCGCTTGGCAAGCACACGGGATATTTCCGAGGCCTGCACCGGCACCACAGAGGTGGCGTCCCGGGCCACCACGCTGGCGATGCTTTGAATGGCCTGATCTCCCATGCTCAGCGCGTCATCGGCGGTTACTTCCCTGCCCGTGGTTTCGGCAAGCAGGCCGGCCAGTTGTTCAGTCTGCCGGGCAAAGGCATCGGTGGTGCTGGCAAGGGTAAAAATGATTGAGATGCCCGCATGGGACCGGGCATAATCGTGCAGCGCCAGCAAAAAAGCGGCCAGCTGTTCGCTTCCGTCCGCCCTGGCCGCAGAGAGCCGGGCGGCGTACTGGGCCAGTTCGTCGATCATGACCAGCACTTTCCGGCCTTTGAAAACGGTTTCAAAATAATTTTTTCCGGGCGCGGCATGAGCGGCGGCATCGGCTTCAACGGCCTTGTACAATTCCCTTCCCCCGATCTGGTAGGCGATCTCGCCCCAGAGGGTATATGGAATCAACTGGGTGCCCTTGGGGTTGTGCACGGGTATATCAATACCGGAAATGCCCACCACATCGATCTCCCCTTTTGGGGGAAGCCATTTGGAGGCCACAAGGTCCTTAAGGCAGGATTTCAAGGCATCGCCCTGGTATCCGATGTGCGTACAGGCGATCAGGGTATGGGTTTTACCGCCGCCAAAGGCGGTTTCCAGCCGGTGGATGGCCGGCGCGGTGCCGTCACCGGCCAGGCGCGCAAACACCTCACTCAGCACCTGTTTAAAGCCTTCCGTGGCGTACGTCCCTGCCGTGAAAAATTGTTCCGCATCCGTATAGATCGAATGCACACCGGGCTGATTCGTCTGATAATATTGAATCACCGCATTTAACGAGGCTGTAAAAATCTCGGGGTTGAACGTCCCCTCCAGAATATCGGCTCTTGGCTCACAGGTGGCGATGATATCTTTCATATGCGCCTCTTTAACCCTCTCAGATACGTTTCAATAACGATACGGCCCGGCATGCGCGATCGATCACCAGCTCAACACCCCCCGACACCCCTCTCGTTACCTTCAATGGCACGCTGCATCCGCGTCATAATAGCCTGCCCTGGAAATTTTTGTTTATAGCATTGATTTGAAATGGATACAAGGGGCTGCCGGCGCCACAGTGCGAAAAAACTGCCGGGTAATCTCTCCGGAAAAAGCGGACAGCAAGCGAACTTCCGGAATGTCTGTCATCATCCCGTAACGCTCTGAATCCACCTATTCCAGCACGGACAACATGGTGGTAGCGGAGCAGACCCTGGACCTGCTTGCGGAAATCCGCCACGCCGATATCATCGGCATCAGTGACCACTTCGAGGCCATCGGCGATCTGGCCGAATACGCCGATACCGTGCGGGCACATAGATTCTGGGTTTCTTCCCTTTGAGCCAGAAATATGGTATTCATAATAAACAAGATTATTGCCGTTGGACGCAAAATTATTTTTAGGGGGTATCCACTTCGCTAACCCTGATTTTGGCCTTGGGCTACCATCTCTTTATAGGTTACTGATGGCACATTCACGGCCTGTTGCAAAAGTCTGTAGAACAAAAGACCGCGAGC
>JAXHVL010000018.1:0-19123 GCA_034189225.1 Thermodesulfobacteriota bacterium | reverse complement strand
CAGCAACACGTGCCCAGCCCCTTGCAGCGCAGCCGAGCAGGGGCGGTTTTTTCGGAAGACGCGGGCAGACTGTTTGAGCAGACGAGGCTTATCGCATCTGCACAAAAGGACAGGCGAGTTTCTGCCCGCGCCGAAAAAACCGTTCCTGCGAGGGAAGCCGGAGGCTAAGCTGCGGGGCGCCCTTTCTTTTGCATACTTTTCTTTGGGCGAGCAAAGAAAAGTATGAATAAAAAATTGGTTGTTTGAAGCAATTACGGTAAAAAGGCGATTTTTTACAAATCCGTCAAATTTCCAAATGTCCCATCCGGAGTGTTGTCGACAGAATATGACCTATCCTGTGCTCAAGCCTCGACGTATCGTGTGGGATCGTCCGCCCCGACGTCGTGAAAGCCCTGCCGGCGGATGACGCAGCTTTCGCATCGACCGCAGGCCAGACCCGACGGCGAAGGATTGTAGCAGCTCAGGGTGATGCCGTAATCCACGCCGAGGGAAATGCCGGTTTTGATGATATCGGCCTTGGTCATGTGGATCAGGGGAGTGTGGATGGTAATCCGGGTCTGGCCCTGCACGCCGGCTTTTGTGGCCAGGTTGGCCATGGTTTCAAAAGCCGCTATGTATTCCGGGCGGCAGTCCGGGTATCCGCTGTAATCCACACTGTTGACGCCTATGAAGATGTCGGAAGCGCCCAGGGTCTCGCCCCAGGCAAGGCCATAGGAGAGAAAAATCGTGTTTCGCGCGGGAACGTAAGTTACAGGGATCTCGTTTTCTGTGTGATCGGCTGCGTCCGGGACGGCGATGTCATCGGTCAGGGCTGATCCTCCGATGACGTTAAGGCCGGTTTCGATAATCAGATGCTTTTCGGCCCCTGCATGTGCCGCGACTTTTTCTGCAGCCGCCAATTCCATATGATGGCGCTGGCCGTAAGAAAAGCTGAGGCTATAGACGGCAAATCCACGGTTGATGGCGATGGCCATTGCGGTGGTGGAGTCGATGCCGCCGCTGGAGAGCACGACGGCTTTGGGAAGATGATGTGTCATCGGCCCCGCGCCTCCCCCCATATGGTTTTGTGAAGCTGCAGGTGAAGGCGGACGGTGAGGTTGTCGCCGAGCATCCATTCGGCGAGTTCCGCGGATGAAAGCATTCCGTATGCCGGTGAAAAAAGAACATTACCGGGCGGTATCGTCTTAATGGCCGGCATTGTTGCCCTGGCGAATTCATAATCCGCCCGGTCCGTAATGACAAATTTGACCTGATCACCGGCATGAAGATGGTGAATGTTCGCCATGTGGTTATGCGCTGCCATGCCGCTTCCAGGGCACTTGATGTCAACGATCCGGGTGCAGGCCGGTGTTATCCGGGCGATATCAAGGGAGCCGTTGGTTTCCATAAGCACCCGGAAATCGAGTTCAAGCAGCCGGTTGACCAGAATGGGAGTATGGGCCTGCAGAAGTGGTTCCCCGCCGGTGATGGCCACCCGGTTGCAGTTATAAGCCTTTACCCGCTGTATAATGCGGTCCAGGGGCATGAGCGACCCTTCTGTTTTTGCATAATCGGTATCGCAATAATGGCAGGCCAGGTTGCAGCCGGCAAGCCGGACAAAAACGCAGGCAAGGCCTGCAGATAGGGATTCGCCCTGAATGCTGTAGAATATTTCGTTGACGGTCAGGTTCATTTGCCGTGGGGTTTTGGTTTGGGGGAAAACAACTGGCAGGGCATCTCGGATGCGTTCAGAACCGTCGTCGCGGGTGATCGTTTGCCCTTGAATCCCATGGCCCGGCATCCATATGGAAATTGCTCATCCCAGGTAATATAAAAATGTTTGCAGTCGGCACAGCGAATGCGTTTTTTCAGCTTGGTCGGGTTTTTCATAATACCCATCCGGATATTGCCGGTTTGCTACGGGTTGTTCACAGGCGTAGGGAGGAAGGCTGATGAAAGGTGGTGCCGAAGGCCGGACTTGAACCGGCACGGGTCTCCCCACTGCGCCCTCAACACAGCGTGTCTACCAATTTCCACCACTTCGGCACACATTGTCACCCGCTTCGGGGGTGATGTTTCTAACAACCGTTTTATTCAGTCAATAAAACCTGGTCCTCTGGGCCAGGTCAGAGATAAAAGGCTACGCCGGTGAGGCGCAAAGCACGAAATTCGAAACAAATCCGAATAGCAAATGCTCCAATGACCAAAACAAAAGCACGGGTCATGGGGGTTATGTTTTGAAAATTTAAATATTCGAATTTAGAATTTGTTTCGTATTTCGTGCTTCGAATTTCAATTTTCACGTATTAGGGATGCGAAAAAAACCAATATACCTGAATTGTGCCGGATTTTGATTCGTATTCAAGGCGCATCAAAGGGAGCATATCAGGATATATGACCTTTGATGCAACAAAGAATACGGATCAAAAGACAAGCAAGGCGGATATATTCGTTTTTTCCGCTTCCCTTAAGTATTAAAGCCCCTTCCAGGGGTAAACCAAAGCCGGTCCCTCCGGGGTCGGATTTTTACTGAGCCGGTTGTCCCGGCGCCGGGGTTTCGCCGGCGGTTTGCGCGCCAGCTTTTGATTCCTGACTGCTTGTCGCCGCAGGTTTGTCTTCCTTGACAATGGAAGACGGTTTCTGGTTGGTCGACATGTAGGCAAGCGACAGGCAGGTGAACATAAAAATCACGGCAACAGCGGTCGTGGCCTTGTTTAAAAACGTGGCACCGCCCGTACTGCCAAAGAGTGTCTGGCTGCCACCGCCACCGAAGGTGGCGCCCATGCCGGCGCCTTTGCCAGTCTGCAGCAGCACGATAAGAATCAGTGCAATGCAGACAATCACATGGATAATGGTAATCAGTATGCCCATGGTATGGTTACCTTTAAAATTTTACAATTTCGGCAAACGTTTTTGCTTCCAGGCTAGCGCCGCCCACCAGGGCGCCGTCGATATCGTCCATGCTCATCAGTTCGGCGATGTTGGCCGGTTTAACACTGCCGCCATAGAGTATCCGGATCGTCCCGGCAAATGCCGCATCAAAACATTCCTGCACCAGGTTGCGTATGTAAGCATGGGCTTCCTGTGCCTGATCGCTTGTTGCCGTTTTTCCAGTCCCGATCGCCCATACCGGTTCATAGGCGATGGTCAGGTTGGTTACATCGTTTAAAACTAAACCTTTTAACCCGTTTTTAACCTGTTTGTCAAGTACGGAAAAGGTTTTTTTTGCATCCCGCTCGGCTTCTGATTCGCCGATGCACATCACCGGTTTCAAGCCGGCCGCCGCGGCGGCTTGAATTTTTTTATTCACCGCTTCATCGGTTTCATTGAAAAATTGTCGCCGTTCAGAATGACCGATAATCACATATTCGCATCCGGCCGAGGTCAGCATGGCGGCCGAAATTTCGCCGGTAAAGGCGCCCTCAGTTTCCCAGTGAAGGTTTTGCCCCCCAACCGCCACATTGCTGCCAGCCACGGCCCGGGATACGGGCCAGAGCGACGTAAAGGCCGGGGCAATCATGATATCCCTGTCGGTTGCCCCGGTCACGAGAGAGGCCAGCTCCCGAGCCGACTGTTCGGCTTCGTCGCATGTTTTGAACATTTTCCAGTTGCCCGCAATAAAGGGTCGCCGCGTTTCCATTTTATCCCTCCTTTTGCATCTCTATAGCTGGTTGCCGATCATCACGGCCAAATCCACCATTCTGTGGGAATAGCCGGTTTCATTGTCATACCATGACAAAACCTTGACCATGTTGTCAACAACGTCTGTGGTCTGGCCGTCCACTATGGATGACAACTTGCACCCGTTGTAGTCGGTGGATACAAGCGGAAGCTCGTTGTAGCCGAGAATGCCGGAAAGCTCCTGCTCGGATGCCTCTTTCAGTGCCTGGTTGATATCCGATGCCGTGGTGCCGTCTTTGCCCACCGTGGCCACAAAATCAACGATGGATACGTTGGGTGTCGGTACCCGGATGGCCAGCCCGTTCAGCTTTCCGGATAGTTCCGGCAGCACCAGTGCCACTGCCTTTGCCGCGCCCGTGGTGGTGGGGATCATGGAGAGGGCTGCCGCGCGTGCCCGCCGAAGATCCTTGTGCGGAAAATCAAGCAGCCGTTGATCACCCGTATAAGAGTGGATAGTGGTCATCAGTCCCGCCTTGATCCCGAACTGTTCATGGATGACCTTGGCCACCGGTGCCAGGCAGTTGGTGGTGCAGGAGGCATTGGAGATAATGTGGTGATTTGCCGGGTCATAGGTATTGTCGTTTACCCCCATGACAATGGTGACATCCGGCTCCTTGGCCGGTGCCGAGATGATCACCTTGCGGGCGCCGGCTTCCAGGTGTTTTGCGGCCCCGTCCCGGTCTCTGAAAAGGCCGGTACACTCGGCCACGATATCCACATTATGGTCTTTCCAGCCGAGTTTTGCCGGATCTTTGATGGCGGTCACCGGGATGGTCTCTCCATCTACGATGATGCTGTTGTCGCCTGCCTTGATATCGTTTGTTAACTGACCATGAACGGAGTCATAGACCGTCAGGTGCGCCATTGTGGCAGGATCGGTCAGGTCGTTGATGGCGCCGATTTTTACATCCGGATTATTCAGGGCCGCCCTGAACACCATCCTTCCGATTCGTCCGAAACCGTTGATGCCGATAGTGGTTGTCATGAGATTCCTCCTTTATGTTGTTGTTTGTTTATTTGTCGTTTAATATAGTCATGTTTTGCAGAATGACCAGGACCCTTAGAATCCGGCATTGATCATCATCAATGCGTCATCGCCCTCGGCGTAATATCCCTTCCGGATGCCGTTGACAGCGAATCCGGCTTTTTTATAAACCGCTATTGCCGGCTTGTTGGATGCCCGCACTTCAAGAAAAATGTCGCTGATTCGATTTGCCCGGGCGGTTTCCATTGCTTTTTGGATAAGCGCGTATGCGATGTTCCGGCGGCGCCAGGCAAGACCGGTGGCGAGCTTCAGTATGTGCATTTCATCGTGGAAGGTACGGAAGACGATATACCCTGCGATTGCACCGCCCATAATGTCTCTGGCCACGTAGCCACCGGCATTTGCGATGTTCAGTTCGGTTTCAAAGGATTCCCTGCGCCATGCATGTTGAAAGCAGGTATTTTCAATGGCGACAATGCCGTCAATATCGGATGCAGCAAATACGGTAATGTAAACCCCTGGGGCCGACGGGTCCATTTCGTCAAAATCCGGGCGGGGCGTTACCCCCGTTTGTTGCCCTTTAATATGCTGCTTGCAATGGAAATGCTTTTCTTACCGTAATCTTCTACTTCTTTAATGATGTCGGGGAGCGCCTTGTCCTGACGGATTCGGATTGCCTTGATCAGGATCGGAAGATTCACGCCGGAAAGCACCTCGACTTTCCCCTCTTCAAGAAAGGAGTAGCTCAGGTTGGAGGGTGAACCGCCGAACATATCGGTCAGTATCAAGACCCCGTTGTTTCCTTTAACCGATTTAATGCCATCGGCAATTTTTTGCCGCAATTTTTCGGCATTTTCATTCAAGTCGATGGATACGGCCGACACCGCCTCCGGCCGGACTCCCAGAATGAACTCCGCCGCTTCAATGAGCGCCTCACCAAGGTTTTGATGAGTGACAATCAGTATTCCTGTCATCATATGTTGTATTTTCTTCCTGGTTGCGTGGTTAAGCGTTTGCTTTATCCCTGTGTGTAATCGCTACGCTTGGGTGTTTCCCCGTCAGATGGGTGTAAATGTTCCGGGCAACGGCAACACTTCGGTGATACCCCCCCGTACATCCAATGGCGATGGTTAAATAGGCCTTTGGTTCACTTTTATACTGCGGAACCAGGAAGTCAATCAACGCCAGAAATTTATCGAGAAATATTTTGGCTATCTCATTATTTAAAATATAATTATTAACATTTTCCGCTGTTCCGTCAAGGTTTTTAAGCGCTTCGACAAAATGGGGGTTGGGCAGAAACCGGACATCCATGATGATATCGGCATCATGGGGGATGCCGTATTTAAACCCGAATGACATGATGTTGATACGCATGGTTCGCTGGCTGGCATTCTGCTGAACCATGGTGAACACCAGGGATTTCAAGTCATGGATGGTTTTCCGGGAAGTGTTGATGATGCGGTCCGCCGCCTTCCTGAGTCGCTGCAATTGGCTTTTTTCGTCCCGAATGCCTTCGACCAGGCCTTTGTCATCGGCCAGGGGATGGTGCCGGCGGGTCTGACTGTAGCGCTGAATCAGAACATCTTCATCAGCTTCCAGAAAGAGGATTTCAATATCATAGCCCTTTTGTTTGAGAGCAGTGAAAATTTCCCCGGACTGGGAGACAAATGCGCTCTCGCGCAGATCCATCACGAATGCCAGACCGGTAAGTTCCGATGACGTCTGAACGGGCATCTCAAGAAATTTGGGCAGGAGCGCCACGGGCATGTTGTCTACGCAATAGTAGCCCGCATCCTCAAATGCATCCAGGGCAGTGCTTTTGCCGGAACCGGATAAACCCGTGATGATGGTGATGCTGATGTTCTGCAATAACTACCCCGAATATTTCATGAGATTTTTGATTAATAGTATTATTAACCGGGCTACTCTTCCCCATCAAATTCTTCAATTATCGACAATACCGCCTCAGCGTCAGGGGCGTCCAACAGTCGTTTTTTGAAAATTTCGTTTTTCAGCAGTTTGGAAATACGTGACAGGAGCATCAGGTGAAGTTCGGTGGAGCCTTCAGGGGTGAATAGCAGAAAGAAGATGTAAACCGGTTTGTTGTCCATGGCTTCAAAGTCCACCCCTTTCCGGCTCAGGCCGGTGCAGAGAATAACGGACTCAAGCTCTTTGAGCTTGCCGTGGGGAATGCCGATCCCGCCCCCGATGCCAGTGGTGCCCAGTCGTTCGCGTTCCATCAGCATGCGCACAAGCTTGCTGTGTTCGATCTTTGAAATATTGGAGGCCGGAATGGTCAGTTCTTCCAGTACCCCTTTTTTGTCCCTTGATTCAAGGTTGGTGATAATTGCTTTTTTCTGCAACACATCGAGAATTTTCATGGTGTTTGTAGCCTCAGAACCTATGCCGTTTTTTTTATAAAATCAGAAAATACGTTACTTGGGCAAAGATGTCAAATGGGGTTTGCTTTTTTTCGAAAAAGGCCGGGTGCGATGCCCTATCGGGTGAGGGGAAAAGAGAAGGGGGAGACGAAAAAGGCCTCCCGCCGTCAGGCGTTACCTGATGGCGGGAGACTGAGCATTATTGGGTTTCCACCGGTGCCGTTTTTTTCTTTGCCCGACGCGCGCCGGATCGGTGGTCCTTGATTTTCTGCTTGCTTTTTTTAATCTGTTTTTCAATTTTATCCATCACGGAGTCGATGGCCGCGTACATATCTTCTGTTTCTTCCTTTCCGTTTAAATTCAGCCGGTCGCCGGTAAGGTTAATTTCCGCGATATTTCTGAATTTCTCAACAGACAAAATAACATTCGCCTCGGCGGCACCGTCGAAAAGTCTGTCAAATTTGTCAAGCTTTTCCTGAACAAAATTTTTGATGGTTTCTGAGGAGTCAATGTTTTTGAAGGTGACGGATACCTGCATGATAAGCCTCCTAATATTGTTTGCGTTTGGTGGATGACAGGATGCCCATTGCTTCCCTGTACTTTGTTACGGTACGTCTTGCGATGTCGATATTGGAATCTTTCAGAATTTTGGAAATTTTGTCGTCACTGTATGGTTTTTGGGGGTTTTCCGATTTAATGATCTGCCGGATTTTTTCCTGGACGCTGGCCGACGCCATGGAATCGCCCTGGACGCGGTTGATGGAGCTGTTGAAAAAATACTTCAATTCAAAGATGCCCTGGGGGGTGTGGGCATATTTGTTGGTCGTCACCCGGCTGATGGTGGATTCATGCATGCCGATATCCTCGGCCACATCCCTCAGGATCATGGGCTTCAGACAGGAAATGCCTTTTTCAAAGAACTCGCGCTGATATTTCAGGATGCTTTCCATCACGTTGTAGATGGTTTTCTGTCGCTGCTGAATGCTTTTGATCAGCCACGATGCCGACCGGATCTTTTCCTGAAGGTATTCCTTGGTTTCTTTGTTGACCTTGTTGTTCCGGCTGACGGCCTTTCTGTAATAGGGATTGATGTGGAGCCTTGGCAGATCGTCGTCATTAAGCATTATTATAAATTCTTCTTCATGCTTGTAAACATAGATGTCCGGTGTGATATACCCCGATTCCTCGGTTTTGAATTTGCGGCCGGGCTTGGGCTCGAGTTCCTTGATGAGATTGACGGCGGCAACGATGTCGTCAATGGTGATCCTCATTTTTCGGGCAATGGCCCGGTAGTTTTTGGTTTCCAGCTCTTTTAGGTGGTTCTTGAGAATCTCATGGATCACCGGGCTGTCAATGTCGAGCAGGTCCACCTGAATCAGAAGACATTCGGACAGGTTCCGTGCACAAACCCCTGGCGGGTCGAATCCCTGCATGGTGGTCAACACTTCGGTTGCCTTTTCAATCGGAGCGGCGGCGCTTATGGCGATTTCCTCGAGGCTGGCCTCCAGGTAGCCGTCCTCGTTTACGTTCCCGATTATAATGCTGGCGATATGCTCTTCCTCCTCGGCGGGCATGGTCATGAGAAACTGCCACAGCAGGTGATCTTTCAGCGAACCTTGCGGTGCCACAAAGGATTCATACTGGGGCTGTTCCCTGGCCTCGGTTTCATAATGCACGCCCCCGTAAGAGTTGTATTCATTTAAATAGTTTTCCCATTCGATCTGGTCTGTGATCTTTTCTTCAATGGAAACCTCTTTTTCCGCTTCTTTATCCGAATCGGCCGCCGCGTCTTCGGCATTCTCATTGGCCTCGGCCTCGGTCTCGTCCGCCGTATCTTTGGTTTCCTCCAGAGCGGGATTTTCGGAAAGTTCCTGCTGGATCACGTCGGCCAGTTCCAGCCGGTTGAGCTGAAGCAGCTTGATGGCCATCTGCAACTGCGGGGTCATCACCAGTTGCTGTGTGAGTTTCAGGTTTTGTCGTAAGTCAAGTGCCATGGTTTATAGTGTGAATCCATCCCCCAGGTATATCCGCCGAGCGGTTTCACTGGCGGCAATTGTTTCCGGTGGTCCGTATTCGATCACGCTGCCGTTGTTAAGAATATAGGCCTTGTCGCAAACGCCCAGTGTCTCCCGGACGTTGTGATCGGAGACCAGAACCCCCAGCCCCCGTTTTGTCAGGTGTTTGATGATATTTTGAATATCGATTACCGCCAGCGGGTCGATGCCGGCAAAGGGCTCATCAAGCAGGATAAAGGAGGGGTTTGTTGCCAGTACCCGCGAAATCTCAAGCCGCCGTCTTTCCCCCCCGGAAAGAACACTCGCCCGCTGTTGTGCCAGGTGATGAATGCCGAGTTCTTCCAGTATAAGCCGGGAGCGTTCCCGTTGTTCCGCCCTGGGAATCCGAAGATATTCGAGAACGGCCCGGATGTTCTGGTCCACCGTCAGTTTTTTGAATACGGAGGCCTCCTGTGGCAGATACCCCAGCCCCTTGCGGGCGCGTATATGCATCGGGTCGACGGTGATATCCCGGCCATCGATAAAGACCGTTCCACTGTCGGCCCGGACGATTCCCACGGCCATGTAAAAGGTGGTGGTCTTGCCGGCGCCGTTGGGGCCGAGCAGTCCTACCACTTCACCGTTTTTCAGATCCAGGCTGACAGCATCCACGACCTTTCGTCCGTGGTAATGCTTGACCAGGTTTTGGAGCGTTAATGCCGTCATGCGCCGCTTTGGCCCCGTCAACTGTCTTGATCCGGCGTTTTCCCATCCGGGGATGACGTGCCGGCGGGGTTCGAATTGATGACTGCTTCAACCCGGTTGCTGTCGCCACTTTCCACGGTAACCTGTTCTGTAACCGTATGAAGGGTGATCTTTTCGCCGGCAATATAGCCGCCTTCACCCGTAATTTTTGAGTCGGCACCGGTCATAACAATTTTACCGGTGTCACGGGTATATATCGCCTTGTCTGTGACGGCGGTCCGCTGGTTAAATTTGATAACCACATTGCCCGTGGCCACGATTTCCCTGACGGTCTTGCCGGTGGTGATGTCGCCGCCTTCGGCTTCTGCCGGTGCTTCCGACGGCGAAGCCTGTTCATAGAACACCTTGAGATTGTCCGCGGTGATATCCACATCTTCGTTGACGGCATGAACATTGCCGGAAAATTCAGCGTAATTGGCTTTGCTGCGGGCGATGAGCTCGTCGGATGAAATGTGGATGTCGCCGCCGTTGTTGTCCGAAGACAGCATATCGGCCCCCACCGCAACCTGGTCCGTCAGCATGGCAATAAAAAGGAAGGCGAGGAAAATGGCGCCGGTGATGTGCAGTCGCTTTCCATGTGGCCATGGGTTATTCCAATACCGTGTCTTCACTTAATATCCCTTTAATGTTGCCGGACAGTATGACCGTTTCCGTCGTCATGTCAAATTTCATGGTATCGCCGGTGAAATGGAGTAAATCGCCGTTAATTCTGACCGGATCTTTAGTGTGTATTATAAGATTGTTCGCCTGATAATGCAACGTCTGTGTGAAAATTTTATAATTCCCATAGGTCATTTTCACATTTCCGGAAAGATCCATGTCGTTTGTTGTCATATCCATAATCCCCCTGTTGCCGGTGACACGGACCGGACCGTTTTCGGCATGGGCGGTCAAGGATATGTCGGTAAAGACCGTTTCCTCTTTTTCTTTCTGGAAACGGGCCTCGGCCGCGGTAAGCTCCCACTGCTTTTCGCCTTTTTCCAGGGATGTCTGTGAAATCGTATCGATCACGATATCCGGGGCGGTTTCAATGTTTTCCGCAGGTCGGCTGCCCTGCGCCGGACCGGTCCTGCCGGTCAGCAAGAGATACAGCGCCGCGCCGGTCAGCAGAAAAATGATCAGAAACAGCGGTGTTTTCAGTTTTTGTACAGAGGTCATGGTGGTGATTCCAGAAACGACCCCACGGCCGCCTCCCATAGGCCATGGGCTTTGAGCATGGCCTCGCAGATTTCCCGGACCGCGCCCTGTCCGCCTGGTGCCCGCGTGATAATGTCTGCCCTTTCAAGGACAAGGGGGTGAGCATCCGCTACGGCAATGGCGAGCCCGGCTTTTTTCATCAATGGAATATCCGGCAGGTCATCGCCCATGAACGCCGCCTCCTGAATGGATTCGATGAGGGATGCGGCAAGCACTTCATCAACCACGGCTGCTTTATCGCCGATGCCGTCAAAGACGGGGGCAATGCCCAGCTCCCGGCATCGGCGCATCAGGGCATCGGAAGCGCGGCCGGTAACGATACCCACGGCAAGGCCGGCTTTGATCAGCATGCGGATGCCGAGGCCGTCTTTGACGGAAAAGCATTTGCTTTCCTCCTGGCTGCCGGTGTAAATAATGGTCCCATCGGTGAGCACGCCGTCTACGTCCAGAAGCAGCAGCTTGACGGTACGCAGTCGTTCCATGTCGGAAGTGTTTGGCATTTCAGCGTGATCCCACGTCATGTCAGGCAGGCTCCACGGCCGCCCGGATGGCGGCCAGTGTTTCAAACAGTTCCCGGGCCGCTTCCAGGGGAAGGGAGTTGGGGCCGTCACACAGGGCCTTGTCCGGGTTTTCATGAACTTCCAGGAAAATACCATCCGCCCCGGCCGCCACGGCGGCTTTGGCAAGAATGGGGGCGAATTGCCGCTCGCCGCCCGAGCAGGTACCGCTGCCGCCGGGCAGCTGAACACTGTGAGTGGCATCGAAGATAACGGGCTTTCGGGTGCTCTCCTGCATGATATGAATCCCCCTGAAATCCACAACCAGATTGTTGTACCCGAACATGGTGCCCCGATCGGTAATGAGAATTCGCCGGTTGCCCGCGGATTCGGCTTTTTTCACGATGTTGGCAACTTCGCCGGGGGCCAGAAACTGGCCTTTTTTGATGTTGACGACCTTGCCGGCGGCGGCCACCTTGAGGATAAAATCGGTCTGCCGGCACAGAAAGGCCGGGGTCTGAATGATGTCCAGCACCTGGGCGGCCGGTTCAACCTGCGCCTCGGTATGGACATCGGAAAGAATCGGGATGCCCAGTTTGTCCTTCACGGCTTGCAGAATTTCAAGCCCCTTTTCCAGCCCCGGTCCCCGGTAGGAATCGAGTGAACTGCGGTTGGCCTTGTCATAGGATGCCTTGAATATAAAAGGCATGTTCAGTTCCTCGGTGAGGGCTTTGAGGAAACGGGCCGTTCGCAGGGTCGCATCCATATCCTCGATGACGCAGGGACCCGCTATGATCGCCAGCGGGGCGCCCCCGCCGATTTGAATGTTGCCGGTGGTTATCGTTTCGGTCATAATATTCCTTTTTATTGAATTTGTACCGCGCGGTGCGTTTAAAGTCAAGACGGATCGCCGTTCCGGCCACGGCGGGAAATTTTTGTTTTTTATGCGGCCGGGGGGGTTAAAGCTTGAACATCAGCCCATTCCCTGATAAAGATGATCAAATTGTCAATTCCCTTTTATTCATGAGGGAAAACTCACGGTTCAGGCAATGATGGTCTCGTAAAAAGTCATTTTGGGACGGCAAAGTAAAAAGTTCGAGTTCGAGGCGCGCAAATCTCGAGGAATGTTCTGTAGGGGCGAACCTTGTGTTCGCCCGATCAGAGGGCGAACACAAGGTTCGCCCCTACATCGTACGTGACATGACGAGAGATGCAGCGCAACAAAGAAATTGGACTTCCAAGGAACTCGATCCGAAATCGGTATCGAAATCGATATCGATAAGTTATGATTCGATAACGATTTTGAAGCCATGGCGAGCGTTACTTACTGCAAAAACGCCGCGGCGGGGTTGGAAGCTTTTTACGAAGCCGTCAGGCAATACAACAGGGAAAATTCACAATGGAGGTCTGCCTTGCGGAAAGATAAAACCGGGAAAAAACGGTTCAGGCGAGTCGTTTTGGGGGGCTTGCTGAGCGTAATGCTCGTGGCCGGTATATATTGTGTTGCGGTGAATATGGAGGGGACGGACCCGGCGGTGGAATTTTCCGGTTTTAATGAATTTATCGGGCCCGATACCACCTTTACAGTACGCGTGAGCGATGCGAAGAGCGGGGTAAAGAGCGTTTGGATCGGCCTGCTTACCGGCGGAGAAGAGTATACGCTGGTGGACCGGGCGTATCCCCCGGCGGAAGGACTTGACGAAACACTGACGGTTCAGATCGACCCGGCGGAACTGGGCATAGAAGACGGTACCGCCATGCTCCGCATTGTGGCCCGCGACCATTCCTGGCGGGGATGGATGCACGGCAACCGCACCTATATCGAAAAAGACGTGACCATTGACACCCGGCGTCCCGATGTCCAGGTGCTCAGTCGCCATCATTATATCAACCAGGGAGGGGGAGGGCTGGTGATTTACCGGGTTTCAGAAACCGAAACCCGGAACGGCGTGAAGGTTGGGCAAGAGTTTTATCCCGGTTATGCCGGGCGGTTTTCCGACAGCTCGATTCATCTGGCGTTTTTTGCGTTGCGGCATGATCAGGGAAAAGATACGAAAATCAGCGTCAGTGCGACGGACCGGGCCGGCAACACCGGCGTGGGCGGATTTTATTATTTAATCAAATCAAAGCCGTTCAAAAAGGACCGTCTCAATATTTCCGATCGGTTTTTAAATATGAAAATGCCGGAATTCCAGCTGCAAGATACCTATGATACGCTGGTGGAAAAGTTTGTGGCCATCAATTCCGGCTTGCGAAAGGAAAATATGGCCAGGGTTCGCGAGGTGTGTCAGGACACGGCCCCGACCCTGCATTGGGGCGGCGATTTTGTCAGGCTGCCCAATTCGGCCCGCAGGGCCAGCTTTGCGGATCACCGGGATTATTTTTACAATGACCGGAAGATAGACGAAGCGACGCATATGGGGATTGATCTGGCATCTTATGCCAATTCGGATATTCCCGCGGCCAACAGTGGCCGGGTGATTTTCGGGGACAGGATCGGTATCTTCGGGCGGACAGTCATCATCGATCACGGGTTCGGATTGTTCAGCATGTATTCCCATTTGAATCAGGTTGACGTGACAAGCGGGCAGATGGTGGAAAAGGGGGAGACTATCGGGCGAACCGGGACATCGGGGCTTGCCGCCGGTGATCACCTTCATTTCGGTATGATCGTGGACCATACCTTTGTCAATCCCGTTGAATGGTGGGATGCCACATGGATTACCAATAATATTACATCGAAAATTGACGCCGTTGCATCCCGTGAAGGGATGCCGTAATTCGTCTGTTTCTTGTCAGAAAATGTGGACAGGTAATGTTCGGGCGGTAAGGGTTCGTAACAGAATAACTTGAACAGTTGGCTTGTTCTTTTTCCCGTCTTCTTTGTTGCTGCGTCGGTCAAATAGCTTGCTATTCTCCCTCCTCGCGCCTCGAAGACGGAAAAAATTCCGGCGCCAAATTTGCCCAACTTATTCTGTGACGAACCCTAAGATATACAGCGTATACGGCGCCGGGGCAGCAAACATGAGAGGTGCTGAAAAGATTGAAAACAGAAGAAAAAAGGGCACAAAAAGACACGGCTGAAGAAGACGGAAAAAAAAGCGCGGTCCGGGAAAATGTCGAAGCGATTCTGGTGGCGGTGCTGCTGGCTCTTTTGATACGAACGTTCATTGTCCAGGCATTCAAGATACCCTCGGGATCAATGATTCCCACCCTTCGGGTGGGCGATCATATTCTGGTGAACAAATTTGTTTACGGTCTTGATATTCCGTTTTTAAATATCCCGGTTTATCCGGGTGATACCCCCCAGCGGGGCGATATCATCGTTTTCAAGTATCCCGAGGACCCGGACAAGGATTTTATCAAACGGGTTATCGGCGTGGGGGGCGATATCGTGGCCATGAAGGGCAGGGATGTGTATGTCAATGGTCACCGGATGACCGAAGATTATGCCATTTACCAGGAGACACGTGGGCGCCGGGGCGGAATGGCGCCGGTTAAAGTGCCGCCCGGCAAGTTGTTCGTCATGGGGGATAACCGGGATAACAGCCATGACAGCCGGTTCTGGGGATTCGTGGATCTTCAGGCGGTCCGCGGCAAGGCGTTTATCATCTACTGGTCCTGGAATAGCGGCGCGGCATCGCCCCTCGATTACGTACGCTGGGGACGGCTGGGGGATGTATTGCATTAGGGGTTTCAGGCAAGCAATGGTGAATATTCGACCCCAGAGGACCATGTCTTATTGACTGAATAAATGGGAGGCGCCCATGGGGCTTTCTACAAGAGATGTTCTGGATATCCCGTCTCTTTCGGATGGGGATATACGGCTTATTCTGGACACCGCCCAGAAGATGAAGGAAATTTCAAAACGGCCCGTGAAAAAGGTGCCCACGCTTCGGGGCAAAACTATCGTCAATTTTTTTTATGAACCCAGCACCCGCACGAAAGTTTCCTTTGACCTGGCCGCCAAGCGGCTCAGCGCAGATGCCGTTTCCATATCCGCCGGCTCCAGCAGCATCGTCAAAGGGGAAACCCTCATCGATACGGTGCGGAACCTTGAGGTGATGCAGCCGGACGTGATCGTTATCCGCCATTCTTCAGCCGGCGCTCCGCATCTGGTGGCCCGGCACGTGGGGGTGCCGGTGATCAATGCCGGCGACGGCATGCACGCTCATCCGACCCAGGCGCTGCTTGACATGATGACGGTGATGGAAAAAAAAGGTGATATCCGCGGCCTGCGGCTGGCTATTATCGGTGATATCGCCAGGAGCCGTGTGGCCCGTTCCAACATGGAGGGATTCACGCGAATGGGCGCAAGTGTGGTGGTCGCAGCGCCGCCCACCATGATTCCCAGGGGGATTGAGGCCTTTGATGTGGACGTGACGCACAACATGGAAGCGGCCATTGCGGATGCCGACGTGATCATGATGCTGCGTATCCAGAATGAACGAAAAGCCGCCTTTTTGTTTTCAACCCCCCGGGAATACGCCAAAGTATACGGGCTGAATGCGGCCAAACTGAAAAATGCCCGCAGCGATGTATTGATAATGCATCCAGGGCCGCTGAACCGGGGGGTGGAGATTTCTCCTGACGTGGCGGATGGTGAGTTTTCGTTAATCCTGGACCAGGTGGAAAACGGGGTGGCGGTCCGTATGGCATTGTTTTTTCTGATGATGGGAGGTCAGCGACATGCTGAAGATTAATGGCGGCAGGGTGGTGGACCCCGGGCATCTGGACGGCGTGCAGGATATCATTGTTGCCGATGGCAGGATTTTGGATATTGTTGACCATAACGCCGCAACGGCTTACGATGATGGGATCAGCCGGACGATTGACGCCGCCGGCAGGGTAGTGGTGCCCGGCCTGATCGACATGCACGTGCATTTCCGGGAGCCGGGACACGAATACAAGGAAACCATCGCCACGGGATGCCGGGCCGCGGCAAGCGGCGGTTTTACGGCGGTGTGTCCCATGCCCAACACCGATCCGGTGAATGACCGGGCCCAGGTCTGCCGGTTTATCTGCCAGCAGGCCGAAAATTCGGGGGTCGGTGTGCGGGTTCATCCCGTCGGGGCCATCAGCGTCGGGCTTTCCGGCGAGGCGCTTTCCGAGTATGGCGATTTAAAAGCCGCCGGTGCCGTTGCATTGTCGGATGACGGCAACCCCGTCTCCAATGACCAGCTCATGCGGCGGGCCATGGAATATGCCCGGGGTTTCGGCCTGCCCGTTATTTCCCATTGCGAGATGTTGTCCCTGATTGCCGGGGGGGTGATGAATGAAGGTATTGTGGCCGCCCGGATGGGGTTGCCCGGTATCCCCAATGCCGCGGAAAGCGTGATGGTGGCCCGGGATATCGCCCTTTGCGAGTTGACCGGTGCGGCGCTGCATATTGCCCATGTGAGCACCAGGGAGTCGGTGCAGCTGATCCGGGCGGCAAAAGATCGGGGGGTGCCGGTAACGGCCGAAACCGCCCCGCATTTTTTCATGTTGACGGATCAGGCGGTGGAAAATTACGATACCAATGCCAAGGTGAACCCGCCACTGCGGGCCGAGACGGACAGAGCGGCGGTACGGGAAGCGGTCGCCGACGGCACCATCGATGTGATCGCCTGTGATCACGCCCCTCACTCGGTGCTGGAAAAGGAAGTCGAGTTCGATGCCGCGGCAAACGGAATCAGCGGCATTGAAACATCGCTGGGGCTTTCCCTGTCTCTGGTGAAGGAGGGGGGTATCTCGATGGAACGGCTGGTGATCATGATGAGCACTGCGCCTGCCCGCATTCTGGGGCTTGACAGTGGCCTGGAAAAGGGCGCGATCGCCGATATAACCATCATCGATCCCGATGCCGCCTGGACCGTGGACCGGGACCGGTTTATTTCCCTGGGCAAAAACACCCCCTTTCATGGCTGGGAGCTTACGGGCCGAGCGGCCATGACCATCGTGGCCGGGCAGGTGGTGTTTGATGGCACCACGGCCCGCACTGCATGATTGTTTGCAGGGAACCACGGAAAGGCACGGAAAAGCACGGAAAAAGAAGGGGCTGATCCCCGGGTTGTTCCGTGTAGTCTGTGGTTAGAAAAGGAATGACAATATGGCAGAAAGAAAAGCACAGATTCTGGTGGTCGATGACGAGCTGAGCATGCGGGAGCTGCTCGATGTGATGCTGAGCCGGGAAAATTACGGGGTTTCCTGCGCCGAAAACGGGCGAACGGCCATTTCGATGATCGGCGATATGAAATTCGACATGGTTCTCTGTGATGTCCGGTTGAGGGATGTCTCCGGTATTGATGTGCTCAAAGCCGCCAAAGAGGCCGATCATAATACCGTTGTCATCATGATTTCCGCCTATTCCGCCACCGAGACTGCCGTGGAAGCCATGAACGAAGGGGCATACGATTATGTGCCCAAGCCCCTGGACACCGAAGAGCTCAAGGAAACCATTGCCAAGGCCCTTGAACTGCGCACCGTTGAGCATGAAAAACAGGCCATCGAACAGAACCTGGAGGACAATCTCTATTTCAGCCGGATTGTGGGCAGTCATCCCAAGATGAAGCACATCTACAACATGATCAAGCAGGTGGCCCAGACCAGGACGCGCGTGCTGATCACCGGCGAAAGCGGTACCGGCAAGGAGATTGTCGCCCGGGCCATCCACGAACAGAGCGACCGCGCGAACAAGCCGTTCGTGGTGGTCAATTGCGGCGGGATTCCGGAAAACCTCATGGAGAGCGAGTTGTTCGGCCATAAAAAAGGTTCTTTCACCGGCGCCACCTACGAAAAAAAAGGGCTGTTCACCATGGCACACCAGGGGACCATTTTTCTGGATGAAATCGGCGAGCTCAGTATGCCGCTTCAGGTGAAACTGCTGCGGGTGGTTCAGGACGGCGCCTTCAAGCAGGTGGGGGGCACCGAGGAGATCTCCGTGGATGCCCGGATTCTCACTGCCACCAACAAGGACCTTTCCCATGAGGTGATCCAGGGACAATTTCGGGAAGACCTGTTTTACCGGTTGAATGTAATCGAGATGAACGTGCCACCCCTGCGGGAGCGCAAAAGCGATATCCGGACCCTTGCGCATTTTTTCGTGGAGAAATTTTCAAAAGAAATGGGCAAGGAAGTGTCCAAGCTTTCCTCTTATGCCATGGATATGCTCGAAAAATACGATTTCCCCGGCAACGTCCGCGAGCTGGAAAACCTCATAGAACGCAGCGTGGCCCTGTCCACCACCAACATCATCCTGCCGGAAAATCTTTCCATATCCACCTACAAGCGCCGCTGGATCGAAGGTATCCCCGGCCGCCGCTTCGACCTGGACGAAGTGGCCAACGGCGTCATCATCGACGAGATCCTCGCCGACATCGAACGGGCCTACCTCGCCAAAGCACTGGAATGCAGCGGCGGCAACAAACACCGCGCCGCCGAACTCCTCGGCATCAGCTTCCGCTCCTTCCGATACCGGCTTGACAAGCTGGATATTGAGGAGTAAAATAGTAATGCCCAACAATAAATTGCTATTTTGTCCGATTTCTGCGTCAGGCTCAAATTTTAATCCTCAAAATACGCAAAGTATTCCTCCGGTTAAAATTTTCGCCTTTCTTGAACTCGACCAAAATATCTAATTTCTGGACGGACACTGGTGTC
>JAXHVL010000179.1:0-52355 GCA_034189225.1 Thermodesulfobacteriota bacterium | reverse complement strand
GCAAAGTAAAAAGTTCAAGTTCGAGGCGCGCAAATCTCGAGGAATGGAGCGTACTTAGTTGTACGTGACATGACGAGAGATGCAGCGCAACAAAGAAATTGGACTTTTTACGAAGCCGTCACGATTTGAACACATGAAAATAAGGAGGTAACATTGTTCGCTGACATAGCATTCGCAATGGGGCAAAACGGTGCCCCCACGCAGGGCCAGGGTGGTGGCTTCATGGGGCTTGTGCCGTTGATTGTTATTTTTGTCATTTTTTATTTTCTCCTGATCCGTCCCCAGCAGAAAAAGACAAAAGAACACCAGGAAATGGTGAATAATCTGAAAAAAGGGGACCAGGTCATTACCAACGGCGGGATTCACGGCCGGCTCACGGCGGTGGACGACGCCCTCGTAACCGTTGAAATTGCGGACAAAGTCCGGATCAAGGTTTCCCGGCAAAGCATTGCCGGCCTGAAACAGTCGGGCCAGGGCGACCAATCCAGCGGCAAGGACACAAACGGATCCAAAACCAAATCCGAAAAATCCAACGGCAAAAAGTAAGCGGCCGGTCACCTGGACCGACAGATGAAAAGGAACGATACGTTGAAAAACCTGCAATGGAAACAGGTGGCGATATTTGTGGCGATTGCGGTGGCGGTAATCCTGGTGCTGCCAACGATCAATCCGTCATGGTGGCCCCACAAGACTATTAATCTGGGGCTGGACCTTCAGGGCGGCATGCATCTCGTGCTGGAAGTGGAAACCGAGAAGGCCGTGGAAGCGCGAATATCCAACCTTGCCCGGGAACTTCGAAACGGGGTACGGGAAAACCGGATACGGCACGCAACTATTGATGCGCGCGGCACCCGGCTGATGACCATGGTGCGGGGAAAATCGAACATCGAGGAATTCAACAAGCTTTTGGATAACGATTTCAGCCACCTGGAGAAGGAACCGCTCTCGGATGAACTCAACACCCAGGAACTGGCACTGAGCCTTCCGGAAAAACGGATGGCCGAGATCAAGCACATGGCCGTTCAGCAGGCGCTTCAGACGATCCGCAACCGCATTGACGAATTCGGCGTAAACGAACCGAGCATCCGTATTCAGGGCAAGCGGCGGATTCTTGTCCAGCTGCCCGGGGTAACGGACACCCAGCGCGCCAAGGACCTGATCGGCCGTACCGCCCAGCTTGAATTCAGACTGGTGGACGAGGAGCATGACGTGCAGGACGCCCTTGACGGAAACGTGCCCCAGGACAGTGAAATCCTCTACCAGGTCAAAACCAGCGAACAAGCCGGCGAGACCCGCCGGATTCCCTTTCTGATCAAAAAAGAAACGCCCCTGACCGGTGCCGACCTTGCCGATGCCCGGGTTCAGATCGATTCCCGGTACAACGAACCATACGTATCCATTGAATTCAACCGCAAGGGCGCCCAGATTTTTGCCCAACTCACCGAGAAAAATATCAAAAAGCGCCTTGCCATCGTGCTGGACAACAAGGTGTATTCCGCACCGGTGATTCAGGACCGGATCACCGGCGGATCGGCCCAGATCACGGGCAATTTCACCGACGCGGAGGCCCGGGACCTGGCGATTGTCCTGCGGGCCGGCTCCCTGCCCGCGCCGGTTAAAATCCTGGAAGAAAGAACCGTCGGGCCTTCCCTGGGCAAGGACTCCATTCAAAAAGGGCTGATGTCCATGGCCATCGGCGGCATCATCGTGATTTTGTTCATGGCCGTTTACTATAAATGGGCCGGTATCGTGGCCGATTTCGCACTGCTCGCCAACATTCTGCTCATCGCCGCCGGACTGGCCGCCTTTCAGGCGACCCTGACACTGCCCGGCATCGCCGGCGTCATCCTGACCATCGGCATGGCGGTGGATGCCAACGTCATCATCTTTGAACGCGTGCGGGAAGAGCTCCGGGTGGGCAAGACTGCCCGGGCCGCCCTGGCCGCAGGGTTTGACCGCGCCACCCTCACCGTCCTGGACGCCAATGTCACCACCCTGATCGCCGCTCTGGTGCTGTTCCAGTTCGGCACCGGCCCGGTCAAGGGATTTGCCGTGACCCTGAGCCTCGGGGTGCTGGCCAGTCTGTTCACGGCCCTGATCGTGGCCCGGCAGATATTCGACTATTTTCTGATCACCCGAAAGGTGAAACGTTTGAGCATTTAACACGAAATACGACAGGAAAAACCCATAATGCAAATCATCAAACCCGGAACCAATATCAATTTTGTCGGACAACAGAAGTTCGCCTTCATTGTTTCCGTCCTGCTGATTCTGATCACCATCGTGTCCCTGATTATTCACAAAGGGCCGAACTACGGTATTGATTTCTCCGGCGGAACCCTGGTCCAGGTCGCCTTTGATAAACCGGTGGACATCAGCAAAATCAAAACCGCCCTCAAGGCGGTGGGCATTGACGTATCCACGGTTCAGGAATTCGGAAAACAGGATCCCGGCGACTGCCAGTATCTCATTCATACCGCCATGACCGGCATTACCGGTGGCAATTTTTCCGACAAGGTGACCGGCACGCTTAAAGACGTCACCGGTCTTGATGCCAAAATTGTGCGTGTGGAGATGGTAGGCCCCAAGGTGGGGGAAGATCTCCGGGAGCAGGCGTTGTTCGCGCTGTTTTTCGCCCTGCTGTTCATCAACATATACATCTCCGGCCGATTCGAGCTGAAGTGGCTGGCCAGCGCCATCGTGGCCGGCGGGCTTATTGTCGCCGTAAAACTGTTTTCCGTGTTTGACGTCAGCATTCCCTATCTGATTCTCCTGGCGCTGATCGTCTCGCTCATCCTGTTCTGGGTGCTCGAACTGAAGTATGCCATGGGCGCTATCGTGGCGCTGATTCATGATGTGACCATTACGGTGGGCATCTTTTCAATCACCGGCAAGGAATTCACCCTCCCCATCATTGCGGCCCTGCTGACGATCATCGGTTACTCGCTGAACGATACCATCATCGTGTTTGACCGCATTCGGGAAAACCTGAGGAAGTATAACCGGAAATCCATGGCGGAGAATATCAACGGCAGCATCAATGAAACCCTGAGCCGCACCCTGCTTACATCGATCACCACGCTGGTCGTGGTGGTGACGCTTTTTGTGCTGGGGGGTAACATCATCCATGACTTTGCCTTTGCAATGATTATCGGGGTGCTCATCGGAACCTATTCGTCGGTTTTCGTGGCCAGCCCCATTCTTCTGCTGTGGTTAAAAAAGTAAAGAGGGGTGAGGACTGAGACTTGAGGGGTGAGACTTGAGGGATGAGGTTTGCGTTATGAGGTCTCAAGAGCCGGTGGTAATGTATCCTAATACCTCACACCTCAGACCTCAGACCTCAGATCTCATAACTCATAACTCGATTAAAGGAGAAACGCATGTTCACCTCATCTGCATCATTTTCCCGTGGTTACCTGGCCGGCCGGACAACGTCCATTTTCGTTCTTGCCATCCTGATCGGGTTTTGCACCGGTTGTGCCGCGCTCGGCCCCCAGAAACCCCAGAAAGACGACCGGATCGAGGAAGTCAACAAAAAGCTCGATACCATTTATCACCGACTGTCAGTGATCCAGTTCATGCTGGACGACCACGAGCGTATACTGCGCGGGCTGAAAACCGATGCACCAAAAGAGACCGAAGCCCCCGCCAAACCCGAAGCCGGACAAGAAACCGCTGCCGAAACATCGGGGAAACAGGCGAAAAGCGAAGCCACGACTGCCGCCGCCCCTTCGCCCCAGGCCCTTTACGAAGAAGCCATCGGGAAATACCGCAACCAGCAATACGACGATGCCCTGTCGTTATTCCAGCAATTCGCCAAAACCCATCCCGGCCATGACCTGGCTGACAACGCCCTATACTGGGCCGGAGAATGCCTGTATTCCCAGAAAAACTTTGAAGCCGCCATTCCGATATTCAAGCAATTGATCCGCAAATATCCGGAAGGCAACAAGAAACCCGACGCCCTGCTGAAGACCGGTTACGCCTATATCTCCCTGAGTGACAAGGTCAATGGCGAAATGTACCTGAAAAACGTGATTCGCAATTACCCCTTCAGCGATGCAGCGGAAAAAGCCAAGCAAAAACTGGGAACGCTGGAGTAGAAACAGAACAGGGATTAAGATTATGGATGAACTGATCCCCTGGTTTTCGCTCAAAAGCGTGCCGGGCCTGGGCAATCATACATTTAAACGCCTGATAACGGCTTTCGGGGACCCGGAATCGGTGCTGGCCGCCTCCAGAAACGAACTGCTGCAAACCGAGGGGTTATCCGAAACCATTGCCGATGCCATCATCGCCCACGAGACGCCGGATACTGTCCGCCAAAACATTGACAACTGCCTTGCCCG
Organism: Thermodesulfobacteriota bacterium; assembly: GCA_034189225.1. Lineage (GTDB taxonomy): Bacteria > Desulfobacterota > Desulfobacteria > Desulfobacterales > Desulfosudaceae > JAXHTY01. Next base: position 48,006 of record JAXHVL010000179.1, on the reverse strand, counting down.
GGATATCACCATTGTGCCCATGACCGATGACCGTTACCCAGCACTTCTGCTGGAAATCCCCGACCCGCCGCCGTATCTTTACGTTTATGGCGATCTGACACCACGGGCGGGGTGTATAGCCATCGTTGGTTCCCGAAGCCCCACACGATACGGGCTTTCCATGGCAAAACAATTGAGTGCCGACCTTGCCTCCCAAGGTTTGTGCATTGTAAGCGGTATGGCCCGGGGCATTGATACCGCGGCCCATCAAGGGGCGCTGGCGGCCTCGGGGCAGACGGTTGCCGTCCTGGGCAGCGGCCTGGCCAATCTGTATCCGGCCGAAAACGAACCGCTGGCCGAAAATATTTCAAAAAACGGGGCCGTTATTTCAGAATTTCCCATTTTCAGCCCGCCGGAAGCGTTTCATTTCCCCCAACGCAACCGCATCATCAGCGGCATGTGCCTGGGTACCATCGTGGTGGAGGCCGCCCAAAAAAGCGGCTCCCTTATCACTGCCCGGCTGGCCGCCGAGCAGAACCGGGACGTATTTGCCGTTCCCGGCAGCATTCAGTCATTTAAAAGCACCGGCGCCCACGGCCTTCTGAAGCAGGGGGCCCGGCTGGTGGAATCCGCGGCGGATGTCATGGCGGAAATCGGACACCTGCTTCGTCCCGGGCAATGCCCCCCGGAGGTTGAAGAAAATTCCCGGCCCCGCCCCCCGGCCCCGGCAAAGCAGTCTCCGGATATTCTGGGACTTGACAGGGACGAACAACTGGTGTTACAAACCCTTGAACCTTACCCGGTTCATATTGACGAAATCGGACAGCAGCTTGCCATGGAACCGGGAAAGGTTGCGGCAATACTGTTACAACTTGAACTGAAGGGGCTTGTCAACCAGCAGGCCGGCAAGCGTTTCCAATTAAACGAGGCACCCAGTGGATAAACCGACAATTATCGTTGAATCACCGACCAAGGTGAAAACCATAAAGAAATACACCGGCAACAAGTACAATGTCACCGCGACATCCGGTCATTTAAGAGATCTTCCGCCCAGCGAGCTGGGCATCGATATCGACAACAACTTTCAACCCAAATACACCAACATCAAGGGCAAGCAGAAGGTGATCACTTCTCTGAAAAAGGCGGTGGGCGATGCCACGGATATCTACCTCGCGCCCGACCCCGACCGGGAAGGGGAGGCCATTGCCTTTCATACCGCAGAGATCCTCAAAAAAAAGGAGCGGCGCTTTCACCGGATTCTGTTCCACGAGCTCACCAAAAGCGGGATTGAAAACGGCCTTTCGCAGCCCCATGAACTGGACCAGAACAAATATGAGGCTCAGCAGGCCCGTCGCATCCTTGACCGGCTGGTGGGGTACCAGATCTCACCCCTGCTGTGGAGAAAGGTTCAGAGCGGCCTGAGCGCGGGACGCGTGCAATCCGTGGCCGTCCGCATCATCTGCGACCGGGAACGGGAGATATTCGCGTTTGAACCGGAAGAATACTGGTCTATCACCGCCACCCTGGAAGGCGCCCAGCCCCCCCAATTCACCGCCCGGTTGACCAAAAAAGAGGGGAAAAAAATCAAGATCGGCGATGAAACCGCGGCCACCAATGCTGTGAAGGAAATCTCGGAAAACCGTTTTGTGGTCGACAAGATCACCAAAAAAACCGTAAAACGAAATCCCCAGCCCCCGTTTATCACCAGTAAGCTTCAGCAGGAAGCCATCAAAAAACTGGGGTTTTCCGCCAAAAAAACCATGACCGTGGCCCAGCAATTATACGAAGGTGTGGATCTCGGACCGGGGGAACCCGAGGGCCTTATCACCTACATGCGGACCGACTCCACACGGATCGCCGCCGAATCCGCCCATGAGGCGCTGGCCCATATTCGAACCGTTTTCGGCGACGATTACGCCCTTGACAAGCCCCGGTTCTTTGCCAACAAGAACAAGGCCCAGGACGCCCATGAGGCGATCCGGCCCACCTCGGTCTCCAACACGCCGGAAAGCATCAAAAAGTATTTATCTAAAGATCAGTTCCTGCTGTACGAACTGATCTGGAAACGCTTTGTGGCGTCCCAGATGAGCCAGGCCCTGATCGACCAGAAAACCATCGCGATTTCCGCCGGGGACTATCTGTTCACCGCCAGCGGCTCCACCGTGAAATTTTCCGGGTTCATGTCCCTTTACCAGACCGCGGACGACAAAAACGGCGTGGCAAAAAAGGAGGAGCTCCCGGAGCTGACGGAAAGCGAAATATTGAAAATGCTGGCCCTGGACCCCAAACAGCATTTTACGGCGCCGCCGCCCCGCTTTTCCGAAGCATCGCTGGTGAAGGAACTGGAAGAAAACGGCATCGGCCGGCCCAGTACCTATGCCACCATTCTGTCGACCATCCGCGACAAGGGCTATGTGGATCTGGTGAACAAATACTTCCGTCCCACCGAACTGGGCTTCATCGTCACCGACCTGCTGGTGGAAAATTTTCCCAACGTCCTGAACATCGAATTCACCGCCAATCTCGAAAACGACCTGGACCGGGTGGAATCGGACCAGATGAACGCCCTCAAGCTGCTGTCCGGATTTTATGAGCCGTTTTCCGATAAGCTGGAATCGGCCAAGGAAAACATGCTCAGCCTCAAGGGGGTCGGGGTGGAAACCGGGCTGAAATGCCCGTCCTGCGGCAAGGACCTCCGCATCAAAATCGGCAGAAACGGCCAGTTCCTGGCATGTTCAGGATATCCGGACTGCACCTATTCCAGAAATTACACCCGGACGGAAAAGGGGGAAATTCAGGCGGTGGAGCCCGACCACACGGTTGCCGAAGGCAAGACCTGTGACAAATGCGGCAGCCCCATGGTGGTAAAACAGGGACGGTACGGGGATTTTCTGGCATGCTCGGCCTACCCGGCCTGCAAAAGCACCCAGTCCCTGAATTCGGGCGGTAATGCAAAACCCACGGGCATCAAATGCCCGGAGAAAGGCTGTGACGGAGAGATCGTGGAAAAAACGTCCAAACGCGGCAAGGTGTTTTACGGGTGCAATAATTTCCCGGAATGCAAGTTCGCCACCTGGGACAAACCCGTGGACATGCCCTGCCCGCAATGCAACGCCCCCTTCGTGGTGGAAAAAACCACCAAGAAAAGCGGCACCTTTCTGAAGTGCATTGCACCGGACTGTGACTTTCAACAGAAAACCTGATAACAAAAAACAAAACCCTTAAGGACACAATGTCCAGCTCAGACCCCAAATCGATTCCCGAAGCCTACCGCTCTTTTCAGAATGCCGCCGCTGACTTCTATCTCTCTTCTGATATTACCCGGTATGTGATGCAGATCATTCTGGCCATCCTTATCGGTGTTCTGGCTGGATTTGGCGCAATCTTCTTTCATCACGTGGTAGAAGCCATGCGCCTCTTTTTTGAACCGGACCATCTCGCCCGCCTGTTTGATACCCGGTTTAACCTGATTTTTCTCGTGCCTGTTGCCGGCGGGCTGATTATTGCCGCGGCCACCTATTTTTCCCCGATTATCGCTAAAGAAAAGGGTGTTGAAAGCGTTATCAAAGCCCTGATCATCCGAAACGGCTTTATTCCCTTCAAAACCACACTGTTTCATATGAGTACCGCCATTCTTTCCATCGGCACCGGGGCTCCCCTGGGACCGGAGGGACCGGTTGCCAAAATCGGCAGCGGCATCGGGTCGTCCATGTCCCAATGGCTCAGGCTGAACCGCCAAAACATGAAAATTTACACCGCGGCCGGCGCCGGGGCGGCCATTTCAGCGGTGTTCAACGCCCCCATTGCCGGGGTGTTCTTCGGCATTGAGGTCATTCTGCTTAACGACCTGCGGAACGAAGCCCTGAGCTTTCTCATCATCGCCTCGGTGGTGGCGGACATTCTGTCCAGGGCGGTGCTGGGCAACGAAACCATCTTTTCGATCCCTGATTATACACTCATCAGCTTTACAGATTATCCCTGGTTTCTGATTCTGGCGATCTTCTGCGGTATTCTGACCATCACCTACTTCAGCATCTCCAAATTTGTTAAAAATCTGTTTGACAATGTTCTTCGGCTCCACAACCCGTTTCTGCGGCTGCTTCCGGTTTCCCTGATCTTCGGATTCGTGCTGCTGCGCTTTGACGAACTGTTCGGCATCGGCTATACCACCATGAACCAGGTGCTGAACCATGAATTCGCCCTTGGCACCGTAACCTGTCTATTGCTCCTGAGAATCCTGTTTCTGGCCCTGTTTCTCTATGCCGGCGCTTACGGGGGTAAATTCGCCCCCGCTCTGGCCATCGGGGTGATGTTCGGATACGTATTTGCCGGATTTATGAACTATATTTTCGGTACGTCGCTGGACCCCACCGCCTTTGCCCTTGTGGGCATGGGCGGCATGCTGGCGGGCATAAACTCCATTCCCCTGACTTCCATGCTGCTGGTATTTGAACTGACAAGGGACTACCGCATCATCCTTCCCCTGATGCTGGCTTCCATCATCTCCTACCTGGTGGTCATTTATGTATATAAACGAACCGTATACGCCCATGCCCTGCTCAAGGAAGGCATTGACGTCAACGTCATGGGCGAGGTGGATATTCTGGGAAAAATAAAGGTGGCGGAACTCATGGTCAAGGAGGTGGAAACCGTGAGTTACCGGATGCCGTTTCAGCAGCTCCTTCAGCGGTTGCTCCATTCCTCATATGGGGAGGTCTGCGTGATTGATGACGACAACCGGCTTATGGGCGTTATTTCCCTGAAGGCCGTTCGGCAGGCCCTTATCACCCATGAGCTCGTGGATCTTCTCATCGCCGGGGACCTGGTTATGCCCATTCCCGCAGTCACACAAAACGACCCCGTTTCCAAGGCATTGAAAAACATCGAGGCTCTGGATATCGAGAATATACCGGTCATCGGAAAGGACACCACCAGGATCGAAGGCATCCTTCGCTATCCGGACATCATTCATGCCTATAACACCCTGCTGGAAGAGTGGGAGACCGACAAGTTTCTGGCAAACTATACGTACGTCAAGTAAAAAGCCGACCCCAGAGGGGCCGGCTTTGGTTACCCCTAGAAGGGGATTGTTTATAGTCTGAACTCACCCTTCGTGTCCTTCGTGAACTTCGTGGTTCAATTGTCTGGAGTTGATTACCACGAAGAGCACGAAGGTCATGAAGATAAATGCATCGCATTGATGCCCCGGAACACTCCGGTATCTGTTTTGGTAATTGGAAAATTTGATATTCGGATTTGTTTCGAATTTTTAATTTCTAATTTCGCGCTTTGCTCCTTACCGGCATAGCCTTTTATCGCTGACCTGGCCCAGAGGACCAGGTTTTATTGAATGAATAAACATGCTTCCAGGGTCTCAACATTTGTTTAAAAAGTGACAATTTTTGTCACCCCACCCGGCCGTTTGCTTTTCAGGATACTGAAATTTAAAGATTTATATCAACAAAAGCAGTGGCATACTTTTTGCCTCCTTTTTTAATAAGATATAACTGCAATAACAGACGGTTACAATCAGCAACGGCACTGCGGCCCTGCTTACCCACAACCAGGTACGAATGGGAAAAATCGTCGATATCAGCATGGGCGGTGTCGGTTTCAGCTATATACCGAACGGAGGGAGCGAAAATGCCCCACTCGGCCAACACTCCCGTGTGGATATTCTGATGCATGACAGTGATTTTTACCTGGAAAAAATTCCCTGCCGGATCGTCACGGACTTCACCCTCAAAGACAGCTTTGCGATCAGCCATAAGACCCTTAACCGCTGCGGCATCGCCTTTGAAGAACTCACTCCCGCCCAGCGTGCCCAGCTGGAATACCAGATACAGATCAATTCCAGGCGGGAAATCGCCAAAAGCCTGCACCTGGAAAAAGAACTGAAAAAAAGCGAGGAAAAATACCGCATCATCCTCGAAAGCATCGAGGAAGGGTATTTTGAGGTGGATCTCGCCGGCAATGTAACCTTCTTTAACAGCTCCATGCGCAGATGGTAGGATTCCCCGCCGAGGAGCTGCTGGGCGTCAGCTACCGGTCGTTTACGGACGATGCCACCGCCCGCCGGGTGTTTCGGGCATATAACAAAGCATACCGCACAGGCGTTCTGCCGGTCCCCTTTGACTGGGAACTTGTCAAAAAGAACGGGGAAAGAATTCACGTAGAAACATCATTGGCGTTCATCAAAAATGCCGAGGACAAAATCATCGGATTCCGCGGGATCGCCCGGGATGTGAGCATGCGGAAAAAAATCGAACGCGAGCTTTTGTACATGGCCTCCCATGATCATCTCACCGGGCTCTACAACAGAGGGGCTCTGTTTGAACGCCTGCGGGAAACCCTGGCATATGCAAAACGGTTCAACCTCAAATGCGCCCTGCTGTTCCTGGACCTTGACAATTTCAAAAGCGTCAACGACACCTACGGGCATGAGGCCGGCGATCACCTGCTGAAGGAAGCCGCGACCCGACTCATTGCCGTGCTTCGGGAAACCGATTATATCTGCCGGCACGGGGGCGACGAGTTTACCATCATTCTCAGCAATCCCGAAAACATGAATCCGATGCGGGTTGCGGAAAAAGTCATCCAGACCATCTCCGACCCCTACTACATCAAAGCGCACCAGATCGACTGCATCACCACCAGCGTCGGGATCAGCGTATACCACAATGACGGTGCCGACGTGGACACCCTGGTCAAGCATGCCGACAAGGCCATGTACAAAGCCAAAAAACGCAAAAACCGTTACATTTGTTTTAATAAGGGTAAATTCACCAAAAAGCTGGAGATATAGCTCTTTATGCACTCGTGAAAACCGCCCGGCGCCCCCCGCGGCGTCTTTGCAGAAAGTAACGTGCGCCATGGCTTCGCAATCGAATCTTAACTTATCGATTTCGATACCGATACCGATTTCGAATCGAGTTCCTTTTTATTCAATTTTTCAGTTTATTGCCCAATTTTTCAGTTTGCCGAAACAACTGAACAGCAACACGTGCCTCGCCCCTTGCAGCGCAGCCGAGCAGGGACGGTTTTTTCGGAAGACGCGGGCAGACTGTCTGAGCAGACGAGGCTTACCGCATCTGCATGAACGGACAGGCGAGTTTCTGCCCGCGCCGAAAAAAGCGTTCCTGCGAGGGTAGCCGAAGGCCAAGCTGCGGGGCGCCCTTTCTTTTGCATACTTTTCTTTGGGCGAGCAAAGAAAAGTATGAATGAAAAATAGGTCGTTTAGCACAGATAGCGGTAAAAAACCAAACCTGGCGCAAGTAACTTACTGCAAAAACGCCGCGGCGGGGTTGGAAGCTTTCTACGAAGCCGCCAGCTCATAGAGGCTGGCGAATAACCCCGACGCTCCCCAGAACAATCCACACCCCGAATCACCATCTTCCTCAGGCCAGGTTCACCCGCAGCAGATTCCCTTTCTGTTCGGTCTTCACGGCGCCCTTGTCTTCCAGCACCTGAAGATGGGTATAGACTTCCGACACCGCAAGAAAAATCTCAAGGGGCAGCCGGCTTCTGTCCATGTTTGGGAACAATTTCCTGGCAATGGCATATACCGTGTCCCGGCCCTCAGTGATGATCTCTGCAATCGCCGCCTCCCGTTTTTCAAAATTGCGCCGATACATGTGCACAACACTCTCAAGATCGTCTATGGGGCGGCCATGGGCGGGAAACACCACGGTGGGGCAAAGGGCCCGCACCCGCTCCAGGGAATCATAAAACTCCCGCTGGCTCATCCTTATCGGCAGGGACGCTCCCTCTTCCAGCATCACAAACGCATTGGGCGTGATATGGGGCAACACATGATCGCCGGAAAAAAGTATACCGGAAAATTTATCAAAAAGGCATATGGCATCCACGGTATGGCCAGGCGTCTCCAGCACCTGGAACCCGTAATTGCCCATTGCCAGACGGTCCCCTTCACGGATAACGGTATTCACATTGCATTTTTCCCCCAGCAACGAAAAACCGGAAGACAGGGCGCGCATGGCGCTTCGAATCACCACCGGCACGCCCATGACCGAAAGAAACCGGCCCAGTGTCTTCCGGGAAACATTCAGGCCCGTTGCAATACTTACCGGCCGCTCAAAATTACCGGCTACCTCAATGGGGCGGCCGGCGGCCTGCCTGATTTTGTTGACACCTCCGTAATGATCCACATGACTGTGGGTCAGTACGATGCGGTCAATCGCTGCCATGGACAGGCCGAGTTCGGCAAACGCCTTCTCCAGCACATCAAAGGCCTTGGAAGTCCCCGTGTCCAGCAGCGTGATATTGTCTTTACCGATGAACAGATACGCATTCACCGGCCCCGGCCGCTTGCCGGGCAGCGGCAGGGTAATGGAAAAAATCCCGTCGGCCACCTCTTTGCTGAGATTGAGCAATTTAATTCCTTTTTACGAGATCATCACATTTGAAATTAAAAACTGGAAATTAGCGCAGCTCCTCTAATTTACAATTTACAATTTCTAATTTCAAATATCCAATGTCGAATGTCCAGTTTCAGGTGCCTCAATGGTTTATGTCTCGGCTTCGCCCTCCAGTATTCGCCGGATCCTGCTATCCTTTTTTTTCTCCAGATCGTCCAGGGCAAAGCGAAGCGCCGTTTCAACAAAGGATGATTTATTGCTCACATCCACCCCTTCGAGCTTGAGCGCATAAAACGCCCGGTCAAATCGCTCCAGAAGATCTGATGCGAGATAAAACCCCGCCTTTTTCTTATCCACGCGCGAAGAACTCTTCTTTTCTTCTACAGAAGAACTCTTCTGTTCTTCGCTGCCCGTGGCGGTGTGAACCGGATCAAAAGGACTCGTGTTTTCAAAATCCGGTATCTTTTTCTTATCTGCTGCCATTTCCGGCCACCTTCCTGACAAGGGTCCGGTAACCTTCGGCACCCGCCGAACCGGATCGGTATTCAAAAATGGTTTTGCCTCGGTCCGCCGCCTCGGACAGGCTGCTATTATAGCCGATGGGGGCGCACAACTGCCGGGCAAAACGCTTTTCAAGCTGGGCCAGCACAGTAAAACTGTGCCGTGTCCTGCGGTCAAACATGGTGGGCAGCACATATTTCAGACGCAGGTCACGGTTGATTTTCTGAACGGACAAAAGGTAGGAGAAAAACGTCTTCATCCCCGCAATGGCCGGCCCCTGAAGCGACACCGGGCAAAGCACTTCATTGGCCGCCATGAGAATATTGACACTGAGCAGATCCCATCCCGGCGCGCAATCAAAAATCAGGTAATCCACTGAATCGCCCCTTGGCACCAGGGAATTGGCCAGAACCGTCTGCCGTTTCGTCCGTGGCAATTCGCCCAGCCGGTTTTTAAGCTCCACAAGGCCCATGCCGCCGGCCAGCAGCCACAGGTTCTCCCGCACCCGGCACAGGGCATCCGCCCTGGCAACGGGAGTGCCCTCCTGATCCGCACCGGTGACGAATTCATAGAGCCCGTATTTTGGCGCGACGCCGAAAAATCCACCGGTCTGGGCCTGGGTGTCGCAGTCTACCAGCACCACGCTGGCCCCCTGCATGGCAAACCCATGGGCCAGGTTAACGGCGGTGGTGGTTTTGCCCACGCCCCCTTTGGCCATGGCTACCGCTATTTTTCGCATAACACTCCTTAACGGCTTTACCTCGTTCTTCTATAGAAGAATTCTATCATTCGAGACCAGGAATGGAAGAAAAAACTTTGACTTTTTGTTTAGTGTCTATACAATCGCCGCATATGCAAAACCATCTTAAAGACAACGACCAGATATGGAACGACCAGATATGGGATGAAATCACCCTTCGCTTTAAGCGGATCGTTAATAAGTTTAGCCGGATTCAACGGCATCCCAGGGACTTCGGCACCGGTGAAAAACTTCACATTGCCGAGGTCCATACCATCGATGCCGTGGCCAAAAACAGCGGTTGCACCATCACGGAACTGGCTTCCATCAAAGGGGTGACCCGGGGAGCTGCGTCTCAGCTCGTTGCAAAACTGGCACGCAAAGGCTATCTGGAAAAAACCAAGCAGGCGCACAATGACAAAAGTGTACGCCTGTTTCTTACGGCAAAGGGAAAACAGGCAGCGGCGGCGCATGACCGGATGCACAGGGACTTTTTTGCGATGTATCACAGCAATACCGCACCCGAACAACTGGCGGCCCTGAACGCCATTTTAAAAACAATGGATGAATTCACCGACTACAGGCTGGAGGAGACCGAGTAAAAAAGAGGCGGCACGGTTTATCCTTTTCTACAAAGCCGCGGGGTAATGCGATGGTAAGAAAGAAATACGGTTCAGGCCGACTGGCGGCCGGCCGACGGGAAATGGAAGGGCACCCGCGGGCTCTGCCGTGGATTTTCATCATCATTTTGTTGCTGTTCTGCGGTGGGTGCATGAAAATGGGGAAAGATTACACCCGGCCTGACACGGCGTATACCATACCGGAAAACTGGATGAGTCAATCGGCGGCGGCCGACTATCACCGGGAGACAGAAGCCTCCTGGCGGTGGTGGCGGATCTTTAACAATCCCGATTTAAACCGGTTTGTCCGGAGGGTGATCAACAATAACCATGATATTAAAAAAGCCACGACCAGCATTCTTGAAGCGGAGGCAGAGCTGGGCATCACCCATGCCGATCGCCTGCCAACCGTGAATTTAAGCTTTGAAGCCAAACGTGCCCAAAAAACACAGACCGCCACCCTGCCCGGCATCTCCAGAACCACGGACAATTACGCGGTTTCCCTGCCGGCCGCCTTTGAAATCGATTTATGGGGCCGGCTGGCCCGAACCGAGGAAGCCGCCCGGGCAAAACTCCTGGCCGCCACAAACGCCCGGGCAACGGTTATCAATACTGTTATCGCCGAAAGCGTAACTCTCTACTTCCGGGACGACGCCACAGAACGCCGCCACGCGGTGGCCAGGCAACACCTTGCCAACCGGCGTAAACACGCCCGGCTCATCACCAATCGTTACCGGGAAGGCCTTGTGAGCGCGGACGCGCTGAACCAGGCCGAAATGGCCGTGAACCAGGCCGAAATAGCCGTTCTGAACCTGGAAAGAGAGCGCAACAATATCCGCCAGCAGCTCTGTGTGCTGGCAGGCCAATACCCGGGCAAATCCAATATTACATGGGACCCCGCGGACGACGCAACTGCCCCCCCTTCACCAGTTACCATGCTCAAACCGGTCCGGGCCGGCATTCCCGCCGATCTGCTGAAAAACCGGCCGGATATCCGTTCCGCGGAAGCCAGCCTCAAGGCATTGAACGCTTCGATCGGCGCGGCTAAGGCCGCCCGTTTTCCGACAATATCCCTTACGGGAGCCTATGGTTATACCAACAATGAGCTGAGCGACCTGCTGACACCGGAAAGCGAGCTCTGGAATATCGCCTCCGGTATCACCCGGCCGGTTTTTGATGCGGGCCGATTAAAGGCCCTGCACGAAGCCTCAAAAGCACGGTATGAAAATGGACTTCAGGAATACGCCCAGACCGTGCTCAAGGCGTTTGCGGAGGTGGAAAACGGCCTGTTCAACCGGAAAAGCCATCTTAAATCGCGCGAACGTCAGATAAACACCCTGCGCGCGGCCCAAAGGGCATATGAAAATGCGCAGCGCCGTTATGAGGGCGGGATTGCCACCTTAAACGATGTGCTCACCAGGGAGCAGACCCTTCTCGATGTTCGGGAGAATCTGGTCCTGACCGAATTGTCGATTATCACCAACCGTGTCACCCTGGAACGGGCGCTGGGGGGCATCTTCACCCCGGCGGCAACCGCCGCAGACGCAACCAAGAGCCCGAAACAAGAGGAGTAATGCAGTCATGAAGACGAAGACCAGGCCGAAGAGGTTTATTCACGCCGCATGGGCGGCCGGTTTGATTCTGGCCGGCGTACTGATCATGATCATCCTGTCCCTCCACAAACCACCGGTTAGAAAGCAACAACCAGAGGCCCGGATTCCTTTTGTCAAAACCCAGACCATCACTGTCCGCCCCCATCCGGTTATCATATCGGGTGAAGGCACCGTGTCCTTTGCCCGCACCACCGGCATTGCGCCTCAGGTATCGGGCCGGGTCGTTTTTGTGGCCGATAATCTGGTCAACGGCGGCCGGTTTAAAAAGGGCGACCGCATGTTCGCCATTGAAAAGAAAGATTACCAGCTAGCGGTCACCCTGGCCCGTGCCAGTGTCAAAAAAGCGGAAAGCGACTTGATGGAAACAGAAGAATTAGCCGTGGCGGCAAAACGGGAATGGGAGATTGAGCATCCGGCCGATGGCCCGGATACGCCCGAGCCGTCACCGTTGGTGCTCAAAAAGCCTCAGCGTATCGCCGCGCAGGCAGCCCTTGCAGCCCAGCAGGCCAATCTGGAAAAGGCGGCCCTCAACCTTCAACGGACGAACATCACCGCTCCCTACGATTGCGTGGTAATTGAAGAAAATATTGACGAAGGCCAGATGGTGTCGCCCAATCAGCCCGTGGCCACGGTGGGCGCCGTCGACAGGGTTGAAATCGTTGTGCCGCTGGAAAAGGAAAAGCTGGCATGGTTCGACATACCGGGGATGAATACGACTGCCGGTACCGGTGCCACGGTAAAGGTTTACGCTACACTTGCCGGACAGCAAATGATGCGGAAAGGATATGTTTGCCGGGCCCATGGCAAAATCGATGAACGGACGCGCATGGCCAAAGTTGTGATCCGGATGGACAAGCCCTATGATACCTTTCCACCGTTTTATGCCGGATTGTTTGCCACCACGGAAATTATCGGCAACACGGCAGCCAAAGCGGCCTACATCCCCCGGCCGGCCCTTCACGAAGGCGACAGGGTGTGGCTGGTGGACGACGACAACCGGCTCGTGTTCCGCCCGGTCACCGTGTCCGTGACCGACCCGAAGACCGGCCAGTCCTTGATCACCAGCGGATTGAAGGATGGCGACCGGTTGGTTATTTCCCTGTTGCCTGCCGCTACAGAGGGCATGAAGGTAAATCCGCAACCGGTGGCGCCCGATGGCGTCGGCGAAGCGGCGATCAATGCTCCGGCCGCCGGCACCGACGGCCCCACCGTAGCGTCCCGGCAGAGGCCGTCGGCAAAAAAAGATGCGCCATCGCCGGAAAAGAACGCTCAACCACCGGCACAAGATACACCACTGCCGAAAGAGGGAGTGCCGTCGGTATTGGCAAAAAACAAGCACGGCGGATGGACCATCAGGGGCCTTCAGTTCGCGGCTTACCGAACGGATCTGTCCGATGAAGACCACCAGATGCTGACGCCTGTTGCGGCATACATCAAGGAGAAGTCCTCCATGAAAATCGAAATCCGCGGCCATACCGACAGCTCAGGCAATCCCCGGCAGAACAAAACCCTGTCCCGGCAACGGGCCGATGCCGTCAAACAATACCTGGTCGCGGCGGGGATTGACGAAAAACGGCTGTCATCCGTTGGATACGGCGATACGATGCCTATTGCTTCCAACAAAACAACCGAAGGACGGGCCCTGAACCGGCGGGTGACACTTCACCCGCTTGATTCTTAGGGTTAGTCACAAAATAAGTTGGGCAAATTTGGCGCCGGAATTTTTTCCGTCTTCGAGACGCGAGGAGGGAGAATAGCAAGCTATTTGACCGACGAAGCAACAAAGAAGACGGGAAAAAGAACAAGCCAAATGGTCAAGTTATTTTGTGACGAACCCTAAGGTGATGTGCGAAAAAATCGGCAAGCGGCGGCTGGGAGAACGGAAGCCCACAGACGCAAGGAATAAGGAGGCCAATGAATGAAACAGATGATCGCCTGGTTTGCGGACAACCATGTTGCCGCTAATCTGTTGATGCTTTTTCTGCTGCTTGCCGGTATTGTCACCGCGGTCACCATGAAGGTGGAGGTGTTTCCGGAAACAACGCCGGATCGGATCACGATTACCGTTGTTTATCCGGGCGCGTCTCCGTCGGACGTGGAAGATGCGATTATCGAAAAAATCGAGGAAAACATCGCCGGCCTCTCCGGTATAAAGCGGATCGACGCCACCGCCCGGGAGGGCATCGGCTCCGTGGTGGTGGAAGTGCTCAAGGGTTGGGATATGGCCAAGCTGCTGGATGATATCAAGGCCGAGGTGGACCGTATCACCACCTTTCCCGAAGAGGCGGAAAAACCGATTGTCAAACAGGTGGTGCAACAACACGCGGTTATCAGCGTGGCCGTTTACGGAGACGCGCCCGAAGCCACCCTCAAGCATACCGCCCAGCGCCTCAAGGACGACATCACCAATCAACCCGGCATCACCCAGGCCGACGTAACGGGGGTACGGGAAGAAGAAATCCATGTGAAGATTTCCGAAACCACCCTTCGCCGGTACAACCTCACATTGGGCCAGGTGGCGCAGATCATCCGCATGGGCAGCTTCGACCTGCCCGCCGGCAACATTAAAACAGCGGCCGGGGAAATCCTGATCCGCGCCAAGGGGCTTCGTGAATATGCCAGGGAATATGCCGACATCGCGGTGATTACCAATACGGACGGCACCACCGTCACGCTGGGCCAGATCGCCACCATCCGGGAGGGGTTTGAAGACCAGAGCCTGATCACCCGGTTTTCCGGAAAACCGGCCGCGATTATCCAGGTTTCCAGGATCGGCGACCAAAACGCCATCGACGTAGCGGCCGAGGTACGGCGGTTTGTGGAGAATAAACAGCTTGAGATGCCTGCCGGTATTAACATCCAATGTTTTTACGATCTTTCCAATATCCTGAAAAGCCGGATCAATCTGCTGCTGAAAAACATGGCCTACGGACTGATTCTGGTGTCTCTGCTGCTGGGGCTGGCATTGAATGTCCGGCTGGCTTTCTGGGTAACACTGGGGATTCCCATTTCTTTTGCCATGGGGTTGTGGCTGCTGCCCTATTACGATATTTCCATCAACATGGTTTCGCTGTTCGCATTCATCGCGGTCCTGGGAATCGTGGTGGACGACGCCATAATCATCGGTGAAAACATTTTCGCCAAACTGGAACAGGGTTTTCCCGCCATTGAAGCGGTCCGACAGGGCGCCACGGAGATGGCCCGGCCGGTTATCTTTGCCGTTCTCACTACCATGGCCGCCTTTTACCCGTTGCTGCTGGGAACGGGGGTGATGGGGAAAGTCATGTACAACATTCCCATCGTGATCATTCTCGTTCTGGCCGGCTCCCTCGTGGAATCCCTGCTGATTCTGCCGTCCCACCTGCTGCATGCGGGCACCGGCAAGACGGAGACCCGCCGGCACGAAGGCAATAAAAACAACCCCGGTCATTTGCTGAAACGATTTATCGGTGGACCGTATCAGAAAACGGTGGACTTCTGCATCCGCTGGCGCTACCTCACCCTGGGGGCTAGCATCATGATGCTCCTGGTGACCCTCGGGCTTGTCAGGGGCGGCTGGATCGGGTTCACCTTCATGCCGGACATTGAAGGCGACCGGCTCAGCTGTACCCTGACCATGCCGCCGGACACTCCCTTTGAGGAAACCGTTCACATCGCCAAGGTCATTGAAGACGTCGCAATGAAGGTGATTGCCGAAGCGGACAAGGACCGGCCAGCCGATGCCCCCTCCATAATGGAATACAGCGTTTCAACCATCGGGATGCACATGGCCGGCGGCACGCCCATGAGCGGCGGCGACAGCCTTGCGGAAAATCTCGCCCAGGTGGATGTTTTTCTGCTGGACAGCGAAGAACGCAACGTCAGCGCCAGGAAACTGGAAGGGCAGTGGCGGGATGCCATGGGGCCGGTGCCCGAAGCGGATTCCATCATTTTTGAAAGTAAAATGTTTTCGGCCGGCAACCCCATCGAGGTCCACCTTTCGCTGGAAAACCACGAACAGCTGGAAAACGCCGCGGAGGACCTGAAATCAGAGCTCAAGGCATTCAACGGAGTGTTCGACGTAAGGGACAGTTTTATCCCCGGCAAACAGGAAATCCAGTTCACCCTGAAGCCCGCGGCCCGCTCGCTGGGTGTCACACTGAATGACCTGGCCATGCAGACCCGCCATGCATTTTACGGCGCCGAGGCACTCCGGCTTCAGCGGGGGACCAACGAGGTCAAGGTCATGGTCAAATACCCGGAAAACAACCGGACATCCATCGCGGATGTTTACAATATGCGCATCCGGCTGACCGGCGGTGTGGCCATACCCCTTCAGGAAGTGGCCGAAATCAGCATACGGCGGGGATACTCTTCCATAGAGCATGCCCAGCGGCGGCGTATCATAAAGGTCATGGCCGATGTGGACCAGACCGTCACAAACGCCACCAATGTGCGTGAGCACCTGACGGGCGAATACCTTGAAACCCTGTCCCTGAAGTATCCCGGGCTGCGCTACACCATCGAGGGCGAAGGCAAGGAACAGGCCCAATCCTTAAAAGACGTTCTCCAGGGATTTATTGTCGCCTCCTTTATTATCTACGCATTGCTCGCCGTCCCCTTCAAGTCCTTTTCCCAGCCCTTTGTTGTCATGTGCGTGATACCATTTGGCGCCATCGGCGCCCTGATCGGCCACCTGATCATGGGCTATAAACTCTGCATCCTCAGTCTCTTTGGTATTGTGGGGCTCGCCGGGGTGGTGGTCAACGACTCGCTCGTGTTTATCCACACGGCCAACGGCCTTCGAGAACAAGGCAAAAACGTTCATGACGCGCTTGTGGAAGCCGGCACCCTCAGATTCCGGCCCATCATCCTCACCTCCCTGACCACGTTCGCCGGTCTTGCGCCCATGATCATGGAAACAAGCCTGCAAGCCCGGTTTCTGATCCCCATGGCCATCAGCCTTGGTTTTGGCATCCTGTTTGCCACGGTGATCATGCTGCTGATTATTCCTTCAGCTTACATGATTCTTGAGGACCTGCTGCTGCTCACAAGCCGGCTGAAAAACACCCTTACAGGAGGCACCACCGCCGATGACTGATATGCCTGAAATACACAAAGGGGCCTATCCCTTCAGGCTGGCGTGCCCCTCCTTTATTTACCCTGCCGGCTACACGGACAATGTCCGGCGGCTGGGGCCGGTGGTGGATGAAATCGAGCTGCTGCTTTTTGAAAGCGGGCCCGGGGCACTGCCGGATAACGATGAGATCAACGAGCTGAAACGGCTGGGCCGCACCTGTGATATCACCTATAACGTACACCTGCCCACGGACGTTGCCATCAGCCATCCGGACCGCTCCGAACAAGAGGCGGCGATCGATGCCCTGAAATCGGCCATCGACCGTTCCCTGCCGCTTGCGCCCTCCTCCTTTACCCTTCATATTCCCTACACCGAACCGGACACCCGGCCGGAACAGCAACGGCAATGGCGGAAACGGGTAAGAGCGGGGGCGGCCGGCCTCCTTGCAGGCCTGCCCGTGGGGCCGCGGGCCATTGCCGTTGAAACCCTGCACTATCCGTTTGAGTTCCTCGAGGGCATCATAGAGGAATTTGATTTTTCCGTCTGTGTCGATACGGGCCACATCATGGCCTGCAACCATTTGTGCAGCCCTCTGTATGATCAGTACCGGGACCGTATTCCCATCATCCATATTCATGGTCTCCTGGAAGAGCGGGACCATATCTCCCTGTCTCACCTCACAGCTCCACAGGCCGCCGACCTGTGCCATATCCTTTGCCGGATACAGACCACCGTGTCCCTGGAAGTTTTTTCCGTTGACCACCTGGCCGCTTCACTGGATTATCTGCACTTTTTATGGCATAATGCATGAAACAATTTTGTAAAGAGACTCCAACCCCGCCGCGGCGTTTTTGAAATAAGGAACTGACGCGTCGGCTCCATGATGCAGGCTAAACTGCGTGTGCCGTGGCCGTGCAGTAATAGCAGATATACATGGCGTGGCCACGGCCGTGATAGGGGCGACCCCGGAACAGGGTCCGGGCAGGCGCTTCAGGCCGCCTGGCTAATGGATGCCGCGTATAATATTACATAGCAACGAGAGAAACTACATGAAACCATCCCCCCAAGCCCTTTATTCCACCCTTGTTCTGTTTGTTCTGGCCGTGGCCCTGCCGCTGGGCTATCATTGGTTTTCCGGACACGACCGGTCACTGAAAACGATAAAAATCCGCGGCAGCATAAGGGTCCTGACCGCCAACAATGCCAACTGCTACTATATTTACAAAGAAACCCCGATGGGGTTTGAATATGAACTGGCCAGTGCCTTTGCCGATTATCTGGGGGTTGGCCTTGAGACTAAAACCCCGGGCTGGAATGGCCTCATCGCCTATGTGAACGCGGGCAAAGGAGACTTCATCGCCGCCGGCATGACCGCCACTCGAAAACGGGAATCCATGGTTGACTTTTCCGAGGGCTACATGACGATTCAGCAGCAGGTGATCGTCCATAAAAGCAACTATGCCATCAACGACATTTCAGACCTCAATGGCCGGACCGTTCATGTGCGCAAAGGCACCACCTACCAGCAGCGGCTTGAAGAACTGAAGGCCGCCGGGCTGAAAGTCACCATCAGTTTGCATGAAAACGTGCCCACAGAGGAATTGATTGAAGATGTGTCCAACCGGACCATCGCCATTACCATTGCCGATTCCAATATCGCCCGTCTGAACCGACGGTATTATCCGGAAATCCGGATCGCCTTTCCCATAGAGGAAGAGCAGCAGCTGGCCTGGGCAGTTGCAGAAGGGGACCGGGCGTTGCGGACAACCATCAACGATTTCTTCAAAACCATAAAAACGACGGGGCAATTTGCCAAGATATACAACCGCTACTATGCCGCGATTGACACGTTTGATTATTTTGATCTGAAAAAATTCCATGAACGCATTGAAACACGGCTGCCCCGGTATAAGCCGGTCATTGAAAAAGTTGCCGAAAGATACGGATTTGACTGGCAGATGATCGCCGCTATGATTTACCAGGAATCCCACTTCAACCCCCGTGCCAAAAGCTATACCGGCGTCCGCGGCTTGATGCAGCTCACGCAGACAACGGCCCGAGAGATGGGGGTTGACAGCCGGCTTGATCCGGTTCAGAGTATAAGCGGCGGCGTGCGGTACCTGGCAAAAATAACCAGCCGGTTTGAGGAGATTAAAGATCCCCGGACACGACTCCTGTTCGCCATGGCCAGCTACAACATCGGATACGGCCATGTTCGGGATGCCCAGCAGATCGCCCGGGAAAAAGGCCTGGACCCCGCCAAATGGAGCAGCCTGAAAAAGACGCTGCCCTTGCTTCGAAACCGGAAATATTATAAAGACACCCGTTACGGTTATGCACGGGGCACAGAACCCGTGCGGTATGTGGAACGAATACTGACGTACTACGACATTTTAAAACAGAAATCAATGGCCCTGACCATGCCTGCAAATCCTTGAGGCGAATGAATTATGTATTTCTATATTAACCCTTATGTCGCCGTGATGATGATCCCCACGCTCATGACGGCTATTCTCGCCGTACTGGCCTGGCGACGCCGGTCCATTCATCCCGCCATTCAATCCCTGGCCGTGTTGATGGCCGGTGTCGCGGGATGGTGTTTTTCCTATGCCGTGGGGCTTGCATCCACCGCGCCCGCCGCCAAGCTGTTCTGGCTCAAGGTCACCGCCATCTGCATCCCCATTGTACCGGTGGCCCTGTTTGTCTTTATCATGCGCTACACCGGTCGATGGAAAAAGCGAAACTGGAGCCGAATCATTCTGCTGGCCGCTTTTCCGGCGCTGATACTTCTTTTGTCCCTGACCAGCCGTTACGGCACTTTTTTTCGTGAGGCGCTGGACCCGGTCCGCGATTCCCGGACAGCGATCGTTCTTTTGCAGCAATCCGGCTGGCTGTTCTGGCTGTTCTGGCTTTACATACAATTGCTGCTGGCCGGTTCGACCGGAATGCTGCTGCGCACGGTCTTTAAACAGCCGCGGTTGTTCCGGGGAGAAACCGTTCCCATCCTGATTGCCATCATCGCGCCATGGGCGGGTCATCTCACTTATATCGGCTTTAGCGGCTATATACCATACGATCCCACACCCCTTCTATTCACGGTCACGGTAATCGCCACCACTGTGGCGGTTTTCAACAACCGGTTTCTGAATATTCTGCCGATCGCTTACAACACCGCCATCAAATACCTGAAAGATCCCATTGTAATCCTGGATAAAAACAACTGGATCGTGGATATGAACATATCTGCCATGAAGCTGGCCAATACCAAGCGCACTGAAATCGTGGGCCGGACCATCGGACGGACATTGCCCGAATGTGAACCAATCCTCCCGAAACATCCCAGGGCCGTCATTGCCGATAAAACCGAAATCCGGATCAACGACAAGTTGTTCGAGCTCCAGGTATCGGCTTTTCACAATAAAAAAAGGAGGCGTCACGGTTTTATTCTTCAGCTGCATGACATAACCGACCGTAAAACAACGGAAGACGCGCTGCGGGCCAGCGAACAGCAATACCGGCACCTGGTGGAAAACATCAACGAGGCCATTTACCGGATGGACCCCCAGGGTTTCATTACCTATGTCTCGCCTTCCGTCACGCCACTGGCCGGCTATGACCCCCGGGACATTGTCGGCAGGTCCTTTATCGAGTTTGTGCCGCCGGAAGACCAGCCGATGCTTGCCCGGAAACTGTCCCGCCTGCTGGCCGGGCATACAGAGTCCACCGAAACCCGGGTTTACACGAAAACAGGCGACGTCCGATGGGTGTACTCGTCGGCCAAAACCATTTACCAGGGAGGCACCATCGTTTATCTCCAGGGCGTGCTCACGGATATTCATGAAAAGAAACAGGCCGAAAAGGAGACGGAAGAACTTCAGAAAAAACTGGCCCGGTCCCAGAAAATGGAGGCCCTGGGGCTGCTTGCCGGCGGGGTGGCCCATGACCTGAACAATATTCTTTCCGCCTCCATCACCTATCCGGACATGATGCTCACCGATCTACCCGGGGACAGCCCTTTCATAAAACCGCTTGAGGCCATACTGGAGTCCGGCCAGCGAGCCGCCGCCATTGTTCAGGATCTGTTAACCCTTGCCCGGCGTGGGGTTTCCGACGCCAGGGTCATTGACCTGAACCAAAACGTGGTATCGGCCTACCTGTCCTCTTTTCAGATCGAAAATTTCAAGGCCCTGTACCCGGATGTCACAATTGAAACCCGACTTTCGGAAAATCTTCGCCCCGTGGAAGGCTCCGCCATTCATCTCAAAAAAACCCTCATGAACCTGATCATAAACGCGGCGGAAGCCATTACCGAACAGGAAAACGGCGTCATCACGGTTTCTACGGAAAACAGGAACCTTCAATCCTCTCTCAAAGGCTATGAAATTATCGAAAAAGGCGAATACGCGGTATTGCGCATCGAGGACAACGGCTGCGGTATTGATGAAAAAGACCTGGAACGTATATTTGAACCGTTTTACACCAAAAAAATCATGGGACGAAGCGGCAGCGGCCTGGGCATGACCGTTGTGTGGGGCACCATCAAGGATCATAACGGATTTATCGACATCAAAAGCAAGGTGGACAACGGCAGCATATTCGAACTTTATCTGCCGGTTACCCGAAAAACACCGGAAACGGAAAAACACCCACTGCCCATTGCTCAATACACGGGCGCCGGCGAAAAAATCATGGTCATCGACGATTCTGAACAGCAGCGGGAGCTCATGGCCCGTATACTTGAAAAACTGGGATATTCACCGATAACGGTGAACGGCGGAGAAGCCGCCCTGGAATGGCTCACCGAAAAAACGGAAACCGCCCCCGATACGGCGAAAAAGATACCCGTGGACCTGCTGATTCTTGATATGATTATGGACCCCGGCATGGACGGCCTGGACACGTATAAAGAAATTCTGAAACGCTTCCCGCCCATCAACGCCATTATCATCAGCGGTTACGCGGAAAACGACCGTATCCGGGAAACGATTGCGCTGGGAGCCTCGGCCTATATCAAAAAGCCCTTCACCCTTGAGGAATTCGGCTTGGCCATTCAGAAAGCCCTGAAATTGAAGGCTTCGTAAAAAGCCTCCAACCCCGCGGCGGCGGTATTAATGCAGAAAGGGATCAGATCAGGACACTACAGAGGAAGCTGTATTGTAAGGCCAGGCAGGAACCGGACTTTCGCTTTTATTTCTTGTATGACAAGATGCATCGGGCAGACATCCTTAGTCATGCCTACCGTTTTGTCCGGGCCAAATACTTTGACCCGTATCGTTGATTCATACAAAGAAAGTTTTGACTTTCTTGGGTTTAGCTTTCAGATGCGTCGGAGCCACAAGAGCGGAAAATACTATCCGCACACCGAGCCGTCAAGTCGGTCTATTAAGCGCATTAAAACCAGAGTAAAGGTACAAACGTGTCACAACGGATGTCCTGTATCGAAAACTCGGTCTCTATAAGATTCCAACAAATGCGAAATGGCGTCAGGCGCAAGCCTTATGATGAAGAACATCGGAAAGCCGTGTACGGGAGAACCGTACGCACGGTTTGATGAGGGAGGGCAGGGATTCCTGCGGCTCCTCTTTTTCTGGATTTTCGACTATTTCAATACACCATTGCTTTTTCAGGTAAGGGCGTTTCGGTAAAACTTCATTTTCAAAATACCGTGTAAATTTAAATTGATGCATATCAGAAGAATAAATGGAAAATCCCCATAAAGCAAGTCAAAACGGCAGTGCATTCCCCCCGGCACACCCACGCCCATGCAGGGGCTGGCTTTACAGGCTGCCCAATACCCCCCCCCTGTGCGATCGTCACCACATGGATGGAATTATTCCACGGCCTGGGGACTGCGTAGGCCATATAGAGATGCTGGCGTAGCCTGCCCGGTTGGAACGAACCAAAACCATGCTTGAACGGCCGGGCTGTTCAGCCTTCGTGCTCTTCATGCTTCATGGTAATTGAAACCCGGTGGATTAAACCATGAAGAGCATGAAGAAAATAAGTCACCGAACGAATAATGGAGGCTTTTTCCCCCACGAATCCTCACGAATAAAACTGGGGTAGGTTGGGTTGAATGCAATGAAACCCAACGAAAGAAAAGTATGAATAAAGAACTTTCCCGCATATCTTTGCGTTTCCATGCAAAAGCATGTGAACGGTGTAAATTCGGCTCTCGCAAAGGCGCAAAACTCGCAAAGAATGAAAAGAGCAGCCTTGGCGATCTTGGCGGCTTGGCGAGAGAAAATTCTGCATTCCCACGCAGGAGCGTGGGAACGAGAAATGTCCTTCATGCTCTTCGTGGTAAAAAAGAACTTGTTTTACAACACCACCCATCTTGACAAATCAATTGATATCCCATATGATGCCATCGAGTAAAATATCCACCAGCCGGGAGGAGAGGATGGGGCAATGCGCTATTCATTATTCGCCACCGCCGTTGAGCAGCAACGGTCTCATCGTCATGCAAACAAGGAACCTGTCGTCCGACCCGTCCCCCATGATCCGTACCCCCCGGCACAAACATTAAAAAAGGAGGGGCACCCATGAAAACAGCATTCCACGTCCGGCACACGTTTTTTTATTCATTTGTTTTTATCTTTCTCACAACCGCCGTATTTTCGGCGGTTGCACCATCCCCGGCCACGGCCGAAAGCGGCAAGATCATTGTCCAGCTGCTGGGCCATTACACCGATGACGAAGAATGGTTCGATGAAGAGTGGACATTTGAAGTCAATGCCCGGTTTGTGAGAGATGGCGGTGAACTGGGCATCTGGCGGCCGCTTCCGTTCCGGCAGAACATATGGAACGGTGACAGCGACCCCGACAACAATGACTGGCATAATTTGCCCGATGTCACTATTTTTGAGCGGACCTTTTTCCAGCTTCCCGAAAAAATCGAGATCAAGCAAAGGGGCTGGGAAAACGACTGCAAGGCCCGAAGAATCTATAATTGCTGCAAATGGTGGCGGAACGACGATGACAATTACGGCACGGGATCGAAATTTGTCAACGTCGCCGACCTGCCCCCCAATGAATGGAAAACCTATGACTGGCCGAAAGTTCACGGCCCCCACGGCCTGAAGGCGCGGGTGAAGCTGGAACAGACCATTCCGCCGGAAATCCGCAGCATAACCCCGGACCAGGGCTGCAAAGGCGACCAGGACCTGGCCGTCAATATTGCCGGGGCCAATTTTATTCAGGGCATGACCGTGAACATCTCAGGAGCGGGGGTTACTGTCAACGATGTCAATGTGGCATCCAGCAGCCTGATCACCGCCGAGCTGGACATCGCCGCCGCAGCCCTGTCCACACGGCGCAACGTCCGGGTATACAAACCGGATCAGCCCGTACTCACCGACACCCTGACCAACGGATTCGAGGTGCTGGCCGCCACAGACCCGGCCTGCATTCAGTCCTTTAAAATTCAACCCGACACGGGATGCCAGGGCATACAAAACCAGGATGTAACCCTTTACGGCGAGGATTTTGTGGAAGGAACAAATGTCAGGATTTCAGGGCTGGGCATCACCGTCCATGATATTATCGTGGAATCCGCCAACATCATAAGGATGAAGGTGGATATCGGCAACCTTGCCCCGGTCACCGCCAGAACCGTCCGGGTCTTTCCCCCGGGCCGGGCCACCCCCTCCGCCGTCCTTGAAGACGGCTACCACGTCCTTGACAAAGACGAAGCCCCGTGCCGGATCAATTGAACCGACTGTTTCACCCGTCTGGCGCGTCACCCCGGTTGCATCTGCTGTCTTGCAGACCGATCACAGAATGATGCAGGGGCGAACCTGTGTGTTCGCCCCCATCCGGGGCATGACCCGGTAAAATAGCGACGCTGGCACAGCTTGACCTCGTCGAAAGCACAGCAATGTGCGATTCAATGTCATTAACTTAAGGCCGTATTGCAATTTAATTTTCTGAATTTATAAATATAGGTCGACATGATTTGCTCAATTTTAATAACAAACAACAATTACTATAAAAAAAGGAGCATACCATGTCGAAATTTAATGACAAATCTTCCAAAATTGGCACGGAAACTGCCAACAATTTGTGCCAGACTGATCCACTTTCTTGAAAAAATCATTGACTCTGAGCATTTTATCAATACGTATCGCCAAAGTCCAACCGATTCGAAGCTTTTATTGAGCTCAATTCTCAATTCCAGCCTATTGGTTGTTTAATCTTATCCTTTCACAGGGTGCAGACTTTTGCGCCCGGATCAAGCAGAAACAGTAGATCGAGATTGAAAATTTCACCGGGAAATCCGTGTTGTCGGTTTACCAGGATTTTCACGCAAGGGTGTTCTCTGAAAATCTCAAATCTGCGTTGGCATTCCCCACTCAAGGGGCTATTGACAAAGGCACCGAAGAACGTCTATATAGGTATAAACCAAATTTTGCACAAGCCTTGTCCAAAATAAAGGATGTCATTCCGCTGTTGTTTGCTCGAGCTAACGATGAGATTCAAAAATTAATATCAGACGTACAGGCGGTGATTATCAAAACTATTGAACCGGTTAGACCCGGCAGAAAGTATCCAAGAAGTTTTAATAATAGAAGCGGGCGCTTTCATCTTACAAGGAACCTGAGAATAATATTCAGGTGGTCTATAACGGTGTTGATGTGAATAGATATAATCCGACTACGGGGTATAGCCATCGTGATAAGACGCGAGATTGGTTGGGCGTTAAGGATAATGAAACTGTCTTTCTTTTCCTTTCATATTATCTTAAAAAGAAGGGCATTATTCCTCTTATAAGCGCCGCCCTGATATTGAAACAAAAGGGGTGCCGGTTCAGAATTGTGGTCGCGGGTGGCTCTCTCAATATGGCCCTGAAAAAACGCATTAAAAAATTTGGTCTTCACAATCTGTTTCTCTTCCTCGGGCTATGGCACAGATTTTTGAGCGTCTGGTGAAATAATCTTTATGGTTGGCAAGGTTGTCTTCAAATATGACAATAGATATTATTGTACCTACATATAACCGGTCTGACATTCTTTCAGAAACGCTGGAGAGTGTTCAAGCCCAGACATACAGTGACTGGGTTTGCTGGATTGCCGAAGATGGAGAAAGCGATGAAACCCGAACAGCGGTAAAACCATTTCTCAGGGATGAGCGGTTTCACTATCTGCCCGGGCCCCATGCCGGAACGCCAGCAAGACCCCGGAACAGGGCCATGATGGCGGGAAAGGCCCCCTTTATTGCTTTTCTCGATGATGACGATCTCTGGCTTCCTGATAAACTGGAGCGGCAGATGGCATTGATGGCCGATCATCCCGATTGTGTACTGATGGGCTGTAATGCCTTTGTCTGGGACGGCGGCACATATGATCAGACAGATACCATGCCGCGTTATTTTGATAAAGCGCCGTTCGGGCGGGTTTCTTACCGGGAGCTGGTAAAGGACGATTATCTGATCAACTCGACGGTCATTATGCGGCGTTCAGCCTTACGATATGCCGGTCTTCAGAACGAGAACCTGTTCAGCGGCCTGGACGGGGAGGACTACGAGTTCTGGCTGCGGGTGGGGGTTCTGGGTGAAATATGGCTGCTGGAGGCGCCGCTGGTGCTTTACCGGGAGGTGCCCGGAAAAAAAGCCGACTTCAGGTCCCGCCACGAACGCCGGAAAGCGGCCTATAATACAAAATTCAAGATATACAGGGCTGCTCTCGAGGGTGTGGGCGAACTGCCGGGCCCGCTTTCCTATCCGGAATTTGAACGGCATGCGGCCATATGCCGAAGGGAAAGGGACTTCTGTGCCAGGGGGCCGCGGTTTCTCGGGCGGCTGCGGCATGATATGGTGTCTGGCGTTGTACGGTTAAATCCCGTCGGAAAATCCATGCATATCAAACCAAAAAAAGCGGTTGAGGTCTTTGCCGGATGCAGAAGTAAGTGGGGGGTGCCTGCAAATCCGGAAGTTGCCCGGTGCATTGTGTTTTCAAAGGACCGGGCCATGCAACTTCACGGACTGTTGAGCTCCTATCTGGAACAGGTGACGCCGGTTCAGCCAGTAACTGTATTGTATGATGCGTCAACCGAGTCTCACCACCGGGCGTATGCGGATGTTATAGAGATTTTCCTGAATACAAGCGACATGATTGAATTTGTCGATCAGACGGAGGCAATCGGGAAATGCGCGAGAAGGAAACGGATGGGGGCGTTCAAGGCGGTGCTGCTGGACATACTGCTGGGGGCTGATGCCGGCAAGGTCTTTTTTTTGGTGGACGACCTAGTTTTTATTGAACCCGTGGATATGAAGGCACTGCTGGCAATAGACACGTCCCGTTTCGTGCCTAGCCTCCGTCTGGGTAAAAACCTTTCAAGGTGTTATGTGGTCGATAAAGTGCAGCCCCTTCCTGTTTTTGTGGATTCGCCGGCAACGCATCCGGACATGATTGCCTGGAAATGGAAGAGCGGTGAACTGGACTGGGCATATCCGCTCTCCGTGGACGGGCACCTATTTGACCGGCGGGAAATCGCCGCAATGGCGGCATTGATCCCCTTTTCTGCGCCCAATACCTTTGAAGACCGGCTTCAGTGGTTTCTGCCTTTTTTCGAAAATCGCCTGGGGGTGGCCTACAAAAAATCGAGAATCGTTAACATCCCCCTCAACCGGGTGCAAAAGGATATTGACAACCGGTTCGGAACGGTTCATCAGGACGATCTTCTTGAAAAATGGCAAAGCGGCTATCAGATCCATTATGAAAAATTATACAGATTTTATAATGAGAGCGTCCACCAAGAAATGGCGTTGCCGCTGAAGCGCCGA
This sequence comes from Thermodesulfobacteriota bacterium, assembly GCA_034189225.1. Taxonomy (GTDB): domain Bacteria; phylum Desulfobacterota; class Desulfobacteria; order Desulfobacterales; family Desulfosudaceae; genus JAXHTY01. The sequence continues at coordinate 20,334 of JAXHVL010000179.1, read as the reverse complement.
GGTGGATAGATTGTGGATTATATGACTTAGGGTGTGCCCATCCATAAATTGCTATTTTGCCCGATTTCTGCGTCAGGCTCAAATTTTAATCCTCAAAATACGCAAAGTATTCCTCCGGTTAAAATTTTCGCCTTCCTTGAACTCGACCAAAATATCTAATTTCTGGACGTACACTAGTGTGTGTATTTTGCATTGACAACATTTGTGTTGAATCTATAAGAAACATACTGTATTGTTTGTTGGGTTTATTGTTTATATCAATGAAAGTTCGGTAACTTATAAGTGAATGGTTTGAAAAATGCAAGACGAATCGTTATTGTTTAAAATTTTGAATTATGTGAAAAAAAATAGAAATTGGATCTTGATGCCTATTATAGTATTCATTATCCTTATAGTCATATTTTTATTCATTGCGAAAGGGATGGCAGTAGCAGCATTTAATGTTGCTTATTTGGGGTGATAATGATGATAAAAGTTTTCCTATCCATTATAGCAAAAATTTTGTTGGTTATTATATCATTAGTGGCCGCTTTTCTTATTGTTGAATATACACTGCCTTTGTTTAATATACGCACCATTGAAGAAGCGGTGTATCAAGCTCGTCGGCCTGTTGTGCAGGGGCGATACGGTAAGTATCATCCTGTTTTTCACTATACCCTTCAAAATAATCTTAAAAATGTCCGGTTGCATTATCCGGAACAGCTTGACTATACGGTCAGTACGAATGATGAAGGGTTCAGAGGTCCGGATTGGGACCGCTCACCTCAACGTAAGAATATAATGCTGTTAGGCGACTCATTTGGATTCGGGTGGGGGGTTGAATGGGAGGAAACGGTTGGATATCTTGTTGAAAAAGAACTCAGAAAAATGGACCGGTCTTTTCAAGTGATTAATCTCGCTATGTCCGGCTGGGACCTGAATACTATTACAACCTGCTTTGAATATTATGAAGAGCAGCTTAATCCCAAAGCGGTTATTTACATATTCTGCCCCAATGACCTTCTTTGTCCCATTGAAAAAAAACCTGGCGGCGGCTATAAAATTAAATACAATGCTAAGCCCGGTGATGCTGAAGCTTTTAAGGCCATGGTGGCACGCCAGCAGCCAGATTACTGGTCCTGGAACAAATATTACAGGAGCGCTTATTGTAAGGCTTATCATGCCAGAATCATACGCCCTATTTTCAGTGATCGAATTAAAAAGTCATTAAGTATTGACCCTGCGCCGGATGGTTATGATTTTCCTCCTCCGCTTGATCGTCCTCAACGTTGTACTCTTGAAGAAAAATACAAGGCATTTCTGTTTTATTGTCTTGATCGGATTAAAGCGAAACTTGGTAATCATCCATTTTACATTATTGATACATCGGATAAATCCATATTATATAAGGCCGATGCAGCTGATAATCGTAGATGGTTACTTATGGAATACAGTGAACAAAGGCCCAATGTCCATTTTGTGGATTTTGAAACCATCATAAGACAGACTCCTGGTAGCAGGCGCTATTACCTGGATTATGACGACCACTGGTCACCTGAAGGGCATCAGAAAGCTGCAGCATTGCTTTTAAAAGAGATGAAAAACCATCATTTTTCATCGGTCCATAGGTCTGAGTGACTGTTTTGATTGGTGAAAGAAAGGTTCGCATCAACGCATATGCCAAGCCGGAGAATTAGAAAAACAGTCAAAACCATTTCGATTAAAATCGCTATTCTGATATTTTTACTCATTTGTTTTGAGTGTATTCTGATTTTTTTTCAACAACCACATGAAGGCTGCGCCTTATAAATTTGGCAGATATACTTATTAATTACAGAAAATATTTTTTAAGAATGAAAAAGATAATTGTTCCGAAGCATTTGTCCAATGATCCACATTGCGTTGTAGTGATGGGAGCACAGGGAGGCTCCGCTTACATTCTTTTGAGATATAGGTGTGTGTTCTAAGAAAAGAAATTCATGAAAAAAATAGCCCTTGCAGTTGAAAATTTCAGTCCATTTGCCGGCGGTGCGGAATCATACGCTGTCTCGCTGGCAGCCTTTTTATCTGATAGCGGGTGGGAGGTTCATCTGTTTGGGGAGCGATGGGAGGGGTACCCCCCAAACGCAGTTTTTCACAGAATGAAAGTACCTTCGTTTCTGCCGGCTTTCATGAAAATTCTTGTGTTCGCACTGAAATGCAGAAAGAGGATGTTAAGAGATCATTATGATGTTGTTTTGGGGTTTGGCAATACCATTCACATGAATGTTTATCAGAGCCATGGTGGCGTTCATAATATCTCCACAAAAAAGAAGATATATGCTGAACCCAATGCAATCGTAAGGTTTTTTAAACGGATTACACTGTTTTTTTCCGCCAAGCACTATACACGACACTGGATAGAGTCCGCGCCGTTTCAAATGCAGCCGGCTCCTATAATAGTCGCCATTTCTGATATGATAAAAAATGATATCAAATCATTTTACAAGTTACCTGAGAATAATATTCAGGTGGTCTATAACGGTGTTGATGTGAATAGATATAATCCGACTGCGGGGTATAGCCATCGTGATAAGACGCGAGATTGGTTGGGCGTTAAGGATAATGAAACTGTCTTTCTTTTCCTTTCATATGATCTTAAAAAGAAGGGCATTATTCCTCTTATAAGCGCCGCCCTGATATTGAAACAAAAGGGGTGCCGGTTCAGAATTGTGGTCGCGGGTGGCTCTCCCAATATGGCTCTGAAAAAACGCATTAAAAAATTTGGTCTTCACAATCTGTTTCTCTTCCTCGGCAAAACCCGCAATCCTCTGGCGCTTTATGGTGGAAGCGATGTGTTTGTTCTCCCCACTTATTATGATGCCTGTTCGCTGGTGGTATTTGAGGCCATGGCATGCGGCCTTCCGGTGATAACAACCAATGCCAATGGTGCCGCCGGGATAATCAACAATGGAGAAGATGGAATGGTACTTCAGCATCCTCCTGAAGCAGTTGAACTGGCAGATAAGATGGAGCACTTGATGATAGCTCCCGTACGTTTGCAAATGGGGGAAAAGGCGGTCCAAAAGGTGAAGGTTTATACAATTGAAAAAAATCATCGGGCTATGGCACAGATTTTTGAGCGTCTGGTGAAATAATCTTTATGGTCGGCAAGGTTGTCTTCAAATATGACAATAGATATTATTGTACCTACATATAACCGGTCTGACATTCTTTCAGAAAGTCCCTTACGAAGGACCAGCGCGAAAAAGCTGCAAAAAACGTGTCCGCGGATGGTGTCGTCCCGTTGATGAAAGATAGGACGGGTTTCAATAAGGGATCTCACATACCGGAACACCCGTTCCACCTGCCACAACTCCTTGTACTTCAGGGCGACCTGAGCTGCAGACTGTGAAATATCAGGTTATGGCAATGGCTTTTCAGCACAGAAGTCGCCGATCACTTCGTTAAGAAAATTGATACCCGTCTGGTTGGTATAGTGATAGGGGTCGTTGCTGTGAAACCCCTCCCGCGCAGAATAACGGCTCGATGAAAAATCGCATAGACCCGGAAAAATCGTTTTCATCTGTTTGCGCCATTCTATAAACTGATCATAGGCATCGGTTTTTTCAAGTGCGGCCAGCACATCCTCATTCAGAGGGTTGATCACGACCGCATATGGAATCCGCCGGTTTTCAAGCAGGGTTTTTATTTTTTCCACATAGGCCATGCGGTTTCGGGAAAATGAAAATTCGTAGTAATGATTGGCCATAAGGCCTTTGATGATATCGTTATACCGGGATTCGTCCTTTCGCTGGGCATCGTCCGTGGGTTGTTCCTTTATTTTATCCCCGGCCGCCTGCGGCGGGTTCTGCGGGGCGGGTGCCTCCGGGTAGACAAACTGGCCGTTGGGCTTCATATCGTGTATTTTTTCCTTGTTCATCCATTTTTTCAGGGTTTTATATGAAGCCTTAGCGGTGTATGCGCCGAGCAGGTATTCAACAGTGGAATACTGTATGTCCTTCCAGTCGGATATATGCTTCAACGGGAATTCACGTTCGTTGAACATATAGAAATCAAAAGCGATAATCACCAGCTTCTCATTCCTGAGATACGCTTTCAGGTAATAATACATCTCCTCCGGCACACCGCCTCGCAAGGAGGCATTGTAAAATGTATAGCAATTCAGATCGTCCGTATCCACATAGCCGGTTTTGCTGGAGCCTATCAGAATTGCTTCATGATCGTAACTCAGGATGGCATCCTTTATCTGTCGCTCGTTCCAGAAATATACGCCGGTCCGGTTGTTGCCCATCAGGTTATACGGGTCCACGAAATAGTTGAAACAGGCCACGGCGGAAAGCAGCGACAGGGCGGCTGCCCCGGTTATCCAAAGATATTTTTTGTAATTCATCACCATTTTCTTAACACAGAAAGTTGCTTAAAACTGAAAGTAAAGAAATTCGCTGGCCCGGCTCAGCGACAGAATCGACGCCAGGATGCAGATGATCAATACGACCGCCCATCGCAGGGAAGGCTGCCAGCGAAGCCATTGCGGGGCATCCGGCAGTTTCCGACCCTTTGTCATGATATTGATGTAGGGGGTATATTGGTTGGTGATTTGCTGAATGTTGGGCGCAAACCACGCCACCAGTATTGCCATGACAATATAGACCACTTCATTGCTGCCCTTGAAATAATGCATGTGGCAGAACGTAACCCCGGCCTCCTGAAGCGGAACCGCCAGAAATTCGAATTTGGCCAGGAATTTTTCCGGCAGGGCAAAACCGTTCAGCCCCGCCATGGACTTCAGTACGGCCGTGGCGCTGGCCAGGCTGTCGGCCCGGAAGAAAACCCAGGCCACGGTGACACAGAAAAAGGTCAGCAATCTGCCGCCGCCCCTTGCCAGGAAGGTTTTTGCCGGCCAGCCGAGCCGCTGCCTTGCGGTGACCCAGAAGTGATTGACCAGCAGAAAGAATCCATGCAGCCCCCCCCATATGACGAATGTCCAGGCGGCGCCGTGCCACAGGCCCCCCAGCAGCATGGTAACCATGATATTGGCATACCGGCGGGACTCCCCTTTTTGGTTGCCGCCCAAGGGAATATAAAGGTAATCCCGGAGAAACCGGGACAGGGAAATGTGCCAGCGCCGCCAGAAATCGATGATGTTTCTTGATTTATAGGGCGAGTTGAAGTTCAGAGGGATGCGGATGCCGAACATGTAAGCAAGGCCGATGGCCATATCCGAGTAGCCAGAGAAATCAAAGTATATCTGAAGGGTATAGGCAATGGCGCCTTCCCATGCCTCCAGAAAAGACAGGACATAGGCGTGGCGTACCGATTCAAAGACAGGCGTTGAATAAAGGGCCATGTTATCGGCTATAATCACCTTTTTAAACAGGCCGAAGAAAAAGATCGTGATGCCCACCGACAGGGTTTCCGGGTTGAATCGGAAGATTTTTTTCCGGCTGAACTGGGGCAGCATTTCCCGGTGATGCACGATGGGACCGGCGATCAGCTGCGGAAAGAAGGTCACGAACAGGCAGTAGTGAAGAAAATTGTATTCCCGGGTGTTGCCCTGGTAGGCGTCCACCAGGTAGGATATCTGCTGGAAGGTGAAAAAGGAGATGGCAAGGGGCAGCACAATGGGGGCCAGGTGAATATCCGTGCCGGCCAGCCAGTTAATATTATCCACAAAAAAGTTGGCGTACTTGAAATACCCCAGCAGGGCCAGGTTGGTAGCAATACCGACGGCAAGCAGCGGTTTCCGGGGATTTTCGACCATCACCCGGCCCCAGGCATAGTTAAAAAGGATAGAACCGGCGATGATAAAAAGATACAGGGGATTCCACCACCCATAAAAAAACAGGGAAGCCCCCACCAGCCAAGCCATGGCCGCCCACGGCATGGCCTTATGGCCCATAAGAAAGAAGCCGGTCAGCGTCACCGGCAGAAAGAGCAATATGAAAGTATATGAGTTAAATAACATTTTTGTCTGTTGCCGGTCTACTGATCAGGGGGCAGTCTTTTATATTTTTTCAGTCACAGAGGATCGTTGACAGGTCAAGATCCGGATGCTTTCGCAAATCTGTTTCAAAAAAACGCTTGTTGCGTTGAATTTTTTCCGGAGTCCAGTCCCACCATTGAATGTTCAATAATTGTTCAATAATGTTATCAGAAAATCGTTTTTTTACAACGCGCGCTGGATTTCCTACCGCAATCGTATATGGCGGAATTGTGGCAGTGAGGACAGAACCGGCCCCCAGAACTGCACCATCACCGACCCCACCTCCTGGCAGAATTGTTACATTATCTCCAATCCAGGTGTTGTTGCCGATAATAACAGAACCTTTGTCGGTCATCAGCAACGGCAGGTTGTATTTCATCTGAAAGTGAACCTGAAGATTGGCGTAACCGGTATAATGGTTTTGCGTGACAATGATCAGGTTTTCACCGATGGCACAATATTTCCCGATGATACAGGGCGCTGATTTCCCGCTTTTAATCAGTGCCGGTCCGGTTATTCGGGTACCGTAACCAATGTCCACATGTTCACTGAGGCTTGAAGCGGGATGAATGAAAATATCGTTTTCAGTAACCCTGGGAAAGTGCTTGCTGATTTTTTTTCGATAAAGCATGGCGCGCGTTTTATCAATAAGTTTCCTCATACTCCATTCCTGTTTTTATGGGATTGCTATTCATCATATCCAAACGACATCAGGATATCATGATACACGTTTTTCAGGTGCGCGATTTGCTGTCGGTTAAAAAATTGTTTGTAGTAATACGTTTTGCCTTTATATTTGGATATATGATTCCCATGCCAATGTCTGTCCTCATCAAACTCGTTAAAATCGCTATATTTTTGGATGGACTGGTAAACAGTATTGATATTATATTTTTTTGATATTGTCTGCCTTTGCTCCACTGGGATACAGATAGAAAAAAAATCTTCAAAGTTATTGAAAATGTATTCGAAATTATTATAAAAAATTTCGTATCTCAGCAACAGCACGTTGGGTCTGCTCCCCTTGTTTAAGGAAAGCAGATCCCATATACCGTTTTCATCAAATTCCTTAATCTGGGTATTGATTTCGATGTCGCTGGGCGGCTTCCCGTAACGCTGGAGGCTGGAGGCAATACAGTCCAATGGATGTCGATACGTTACCACAATCCGATGCCTTGAAAAATCTGGCGCATACTGGTGAGTTTTACGGATCGTCTTTTCGGGAAAAATATCCCTCAGTATATTATACACTAGGGTGCTACCGCTACGGGGAGGGCTGAACTGAATAATTTCATCCCCGGTATTCTTTTTTGCAAGATATTTTTGAAATTTTTTTAGTAATGTCATGATGATGATACTGATAGGTCATGTGAATGATGAGAAGTCGTCAACCGCCAGATTACAGTCATCATGGCGAGAAAACTGTAAAAAATAACTTCCGACATATGGAAAAAACTCGGTTCAAACAATCCGGCGATCAAAAATCCTATGCAGCAGGAAAAAAAGCACAGCCCCCATACCTTCAGGTGCCGGTCCGGCTGACGAATGATGGTTTCCAGTCCCATTTTAAGGATGGCAAAAATTAAGTATAAATAGAGAATCAGGCCGGGTATGCCGGTTCTGACCAGTAATCCGGCCGCCCAATTGTGCGGGTCACCAATAAATAGCCGTTTATCAGGTCCGTATAAATGCTTTTTTCTTGGATCTTTTATGCGTTTGTCATATTTTTCTGCATCTAATGAGTAGTAACTTTGCATGCCATAGCCAATACCGGTAAGTGGGTAATCTTTGCTGATTTCCAGCATTGTAAAACAAATTTTTGTCCGGGCATTGTGGAGGAGAGGATTGAGAGTGAACCTATCCCCAACCCTTGTAAATACTGTCAAACCAATGAGCAATAGCAACAAAGCAATCATGATTTTTTTATTTCTGGGAAACGTTAAGACAATTATGGAAATAAAAAGTGCGATTAAAAAGCCGCGTGTTTGGGATAAAAAAAGAGAGCTTCCCAATAGTGTGATGAATACGGCCAATAAGGTTTTTAGCCGAAGTTCTGCTGTTTCAAAAAAAAGGTGAAGTGAAACCAGCAATGAAACAAATGCAACAAAGCCAATGGTAGCTATTGGTGCTTGTTTGAGCACTTCCATATGGCCGGTGGCCAGTCGGGTGGTAATCGGATTGTCAAGCATAAGGTAAAAATAAATCATTGCCCATCCGATAAAGATAGTGGAAGATAAGACAAAGACCCAGGTCAAATGAATCACTTTTGCCCTATTATTAAAGTAGTTAAAGATGATCAGGTAGAGAACAATATAACGGATAAGGTGTGAATAAATGTCATGAAAGGTATTGCCCGGATCAATGGCAAAGGGCGCTGTTGCCGTTACCCACGCCAAAAACAGCAAGAAGGGTAGTGTCAGAGGCGTCCGTAACATAAACCGTTTTTTTCTAACCTTCCAGAGATATAAAATGCTGCCCACCGCTCCATAGAAACAGATTTCTTTTATACTGGTAGTGTGGGGGAAAGGATTTAAAAAAATATATATCGATATTAAAACAGGAACTAAGGCTGTGAGCCGTGATTCGAGACTGCTATTCTGCCTGACTGTTTGTATAAAAATATTCATTTGAAATATAGGCTTCTTTGCTTAATAAGTAATTCCAAGCTGTTTTGCTACAGGGGATGTGACTTCCGCTACAGTTAAGGCATCAATGCAGCGGCTTTTCCCACTGCCGTTACATCCTTTTAAGTTGCAGGGGACACAATCAAAGTTTTTTTGGACAACGCTGTGTTGTTTCCCCTTAGGCGCCCAGACCCTGGCGGCAGCAGGACCGAATATTCCCACTGTTGGTGTGCCTGCAGCAGCGGCAATATGAAGCCCGGCGCTATCCGGACCAATGAAAAGCCTGCATTGCCTGAATAGTGCTGGTAGCATTCCGGTGTCGGTTTTTCCGGCGAGATTGATTACGTCGCCGGAAGCCAATCGTTTGCACAAAGCTTCGGCCCGTAAATACTCATCAGCACTGCCGGTAATAATAATTTTTATGGTCATGGTACTGATAAGCCACTGGATCAGTTGGGCGTATTTTTCAATATCCCACTCTTTGTAAGACCACAGTGAGAAAGGCTGTATCGCAATAAGCGGAGTTCTTTCCTCGAAACCATTGGACTCCAAAAGTTGTGCTATTTTTTTTTGTGTGTCTGCCGAAGGGGGGATTTCGGGAGTCGTATGAACCGTAGAGATTCCGAAGGCTCGCACCAGATTCAGGAGATAGTCCGTCATATGCCGGCCTCCCGGCACCGGCCCCTGATAGTATAAGTGAGTGAATATCCTATTGCGCCAAAGTTTTCCGTCTTCAGCGAAAAATCCGATCCGCTGGCGGGCTCTGGAAAGCATGGCCAAGACAGCCCCCCGCGGGTCCATCCGCAAGTCAATGGCAACGTCGATACGGTATGACCAAAGGCTTTTAATAAATGCCAACTGGTGTTTTACCGCATCCGGGAAATTTCGTCTGACTGTATTAATTGATACCACACCATCGGCCCACTGGCATTCCGCGGCCAAGGCTGCAGCTTTGGCGCGGACCGCAATCAGCAACTCTGCATTGGGCATGTTTTCCTTGAGGGTCCGAAGTACCGGAAAAGAAAGCACCACATCACCGATGTCCCCAAGTTGGATCAATAGTATGGTTTTGATATTATCTGTAAGTTTGTTGTTGCCTTTAACAATCATTTTTTTGCTTCGGGTTAGCCAGTCTAAAGATTGTTGCCATGTTTTTCAAATGCCAGACGAGTAGCCTGAAATAGATTGTAAATTTATCTTTCATATCGTTAACCAGGCCCAAGGTCAATACAATGCCAGCAGTTTTTAAAAAAATGTTGGCACCCAGTCTTGTGAGCACCAGAAGCGGTAAGGCGGGATAAGCACGTGGGTACCACTTTTGAAAATACTTGTACCTGGATTCATAAAAGAGAATGCGCGACCTCAAGCTGTGGCCCACGCTCTGGCCTTGGAAATGATAAATTCGGGCGGAAGGAACGAGCCAGCGTTCCCATCCTTTCTGTTTCATGGTAAAGGCCCAGTCCGTTTCTTCAAAAAAGAAAAAATACCGTTCATCCAGCAACCCCGCATCCTCCATGGCCGCCTTGCGCACCATCAGGCAGGCACCGATGCCGGATTCAACCTGTATGGGAGCGCTGGCGTTGAGCTTTTTCTTTTTGTATTTCCATGGCGCCAGCAGGCGCAGAACGGATTCATTGACAAGCAGGGAGGGGATGGTCGGAAAATTGGCAAATGAATTCTGAAGGGAACCGTCTTCGTTCAACAACTGGCCGCAGGCCATGCCCGCGTTCCCGTTGTTTTCCATAAAGGCAAAGAGGTCTTCAATGGCGCCGGCAGTCAGCCGGGTGTCGGAGTTCAGCAGTACGGCATATCGGCCGTTGATCTGCTTTAGGGCCTTGTTGTTGGCCCGGGCAAACCCCATATTTTCCTGATTACGGATGATCCGGACATCGAAAAAACGCTTCTGTACGGCATCCACGCTGCCGTCGGTGGAGGCGTTGTCCACCAGCCAGATTTCAAATTCGCGACCTGCAACGGTTTCATAAATGGAAGCAATACATTGCAGCAGCAGGTCTTTTGTGTTCCAGTTGATGATGACAAACGAGATGTCCAACTATTTCCCATCCTCTTTATTGACGGCTTCGTAAAAAGCTTCCAGCCCCGCCGCGGCGTTTTTGCAGAAAGTAACTTGCGCCATGGCTTCGCAATCGAATCTTAAATTATCGATACCGATACCGATACCGATTTCGATTTCGAATTGAGTTCCTTGGAAGTCCAATATCTGCGTTGCGCTGCATCCCTCGTCACTGCGGCGTACGCCAAGTACGCCTCATTCCTCGGGAGCAGGTTTAATGGCGCCGCATCTTGAACTTTTTACTTTGCCGTCCCCAATTTGATTTTTTACGGGACCATCTTTATTCAGCCCCTGTTCCCAGGTTTTGGCATGTTTTAAAAATACATAAAAGGCGGAATTAACGGCAATGATAAGGCCGGGCAAACCGTCCAGAATGCCCCGTTTCCAAACATAGCATTCAAAGATTTTCCCCAGGGCGTGACCCAGGCCCGCGATCACATACCAGGGCCCGGCCATTTTACGTTCAGCGGCATAGATCTCTGAAAACTGGTTGATGGTGGCCACCTGATCAAAAATATGACGATAAACATAGTGGAGAATCGGTGCGGAAAGCCTGGCCGTTTTGCCGCTGACCACCAGGGCTTCGTGAAGGCCTTCGCCTTCCCACCGGCCGGCGCCCTTTCTTATAAGGCGGATTTTCCGGTCCGGATACCAACCCCCGTGCCGGATCCATCGGCCCAGGTATTTTGAAAGCCTCGGCATGGAAAAAGCCGCTGTTTCCGATACTGCCCTTTTGACCGCTGTCTGAACTTCCGCGGCCAAGGCCTCGGATACCGCCTCGTCCGCGTCAAGGTTCAAGACCCATTGCGAGGATGCCTGTTCCATGGCAAATTGTTTCTGGCCGGCATATCCCCGCCAGTGGGTTTCTATCACCCGGGCGCCGTATCGGCGGCAGATGGCCTGCGTGCCGTCCGTGCTGCCCGAATCGACAACAATGACTTCCGCAGCAAAGGCAACGCTCCGCAGCAGAGCATCGATGCGGTCGGCCTCGTTTTTTGCAATCACTGCGATGGTGATATCGGTGTCGGCCATTCAGTCTCGCCCATAAAAACAAATTTTATTAATTTCAAAATGTTATACTGTAAACGGTGCTGCTTGTAAGTGTCTGAGAATATACTACCGGCAATCCGGATGTCAATAACGATGGCTTCGTAAAAAGCTTTTTGCGAAGCCGTCAATAGTTTCAGTCCTTGACAAGCCGGTGAGACCCGAATAAAAAAGAGATAAAACCGTGTTGTTGAATGGCGGGTAAACAAGGAACCCGAGGTGTGAACATGCCCGAAGAGCGATTCTTTTACAGGCACCCCAAAGCCACCCTGGCTGTTTTTCTGGTCCTGGTTTTTCTGGGGTTGGATGTTGCCAGCAAAAATATTATCAAGTTTCAGCAGAAACGTTACCTTGAAGCCCGGAACCATGAAAGCGCCTATCGGATAAAACATCCCCGGTACCATCATGATCTCAAGCCATGGGTGGATTATCCGGAGACCACATGGGGTAATGTTGTCTATCCCATGGCCACCAATTCCCTGGGGTTTAAAGATGCAGCGCCCCGCCCTGTCGTTCTGAAACCGAACAAACACCGGCTCTTGTTTATTGGCGATTCTTTTACCGAAGGGGTGGGGGTTCCCTACGGAGAGACCTTTGTGGGCCTTATCGCGGAGCAGTTGGCACAAAAAGATATTGGTGTATTGAATGCCGGTGTTTGTTCTTATTCACCGGCCATTTATTATGCAAAGACGAAATATTTGCTTGAGAAAAAGGGATTGGTGTTTAATGAATTAATCGTTTACATTGATTTGTCGGATATTATAAATGAAGCAGCCATTTATGATATCGATCAGGGGGGATGGGTACAGGCGACACCGCAAAGGGAGAAGGAAATTGAACAGCTCGCAGAATTATTTTATGAAAGTAAAAAGGCTGAACGGTCACTTTACCAGCGGCTTGAAAAGGCCCTGGAACGGGATACGGTTATTACATATTTGTTGGTAAAAGAATGCCATGATGCTTTTTTCCCAAGGGAGATCAGATGGGATTATGATTCTCTCCACCTTTATGGCCCCAGATGGACCATTGACAAAGACCTTGAGGATGAATTTGCAGCAGCGGGATTACAGGAATGTGCTCACAATATGGATAAGCTTTATGCTTTATGTAAAGCTCATGGTATCCGTTTGACAGTAGCTGTATACCCCTGGCCGGATCAGATTTTGCACAATGATTTGAATTCTCGGCAGGTTGCATTCTGGCGACGGTGGGCGGAGGCCCATGATGTCCAATTGATCAATCATTTTCCCCAGTTCGTCTCGAAAAACAGCACCACGGCGGAAGTGCGGCGGATACTTGATGCTTATTTTATCCCCGGCGATCTCCATTGGAACGCGGCCGGCCACCGGCTAATTGCCGCGCATTTCCTAGACGTTTTTCAGCCGTTCAACTAGACGGCCGATCGGGACGGTCCGACCTCGGAATAAAAAGCATTTTGCCAAGAACCTTTCGAAAGGCCCTGGCCGCAGGGGATTCGCTTCGGTCCTTGTGGCGAGTAAGGTAGAACTGCCGGGTCATGGACAGCCCCCTGATGCCGATTGCCTTCAGTGTGCCGGCATGAAGGTCGTCGGCCACGGCCAGGGGAGAGAGCACGGATACGCCAATGCCGCTTTTTATGGCCTGGATCACGGAAATGGTGCTGCCCATTTCCGCCACCACCTTGAGCTCACTGGTTTGGGTGTTTTTTTCGGAGAGACTTTTTTCCAGGGACATCAGGGTGCCGGACCCGCTTTCCCGGATGATAAAAGGTTCCTGTAAAAGGTCGGCCAGGGGGACCGTTTTTTTCTCCGCCCAGGGATGATCCCGTGGGACAATCAACTGCATCGATTCCTGGAAGACCTGCTTCTGAGTGATGTGCGCATCGGAAACGGCCGCCCCCACGATGCCCGCCTCCAGGTCGCCGGCAAGAATTCCGCTGACGATCTGGCCGGTGTCGCCGGTGATCAGAGAGACCGTGACCTCGGGGTATGTTTTCATGAACCGGCCGATGATGTCCGGCAAAATATAGCCGGCGGGAATCGTGCTTCCGCCGATCACCATCCGGCCACGGATATGGCCCTGGAACTCTGCCATTTCCGCTTCCAGGGTATCATACATGGCAAGCAGGGCTTTGGCGTGCTGGTAAAGCAGTTCCCCGGTCCTGGTAGGGGCGACGGTTCTGCCGAACCGGTCAAGCAGCCGGCATTGAAAATGATTTTCCAGGTCCTTTATATGGCTGCTCACTGTGGGCTGGGACAGGAACGCCTTTTCCGCCGCCCTGGAAAAGCTGCCCAGGGCCACGACCTTACAGAATATGTTCAGCCGCCATAAATCCATGGGAACCTATTGTCTTTTTCAATATGCTTGCTCGATTATATTAATATTTCCGTTTTGACATTATAATGCAAGTGATAAATATTTAGAAAGGTAAAATAATGGTAAAGGAGCGTGGCGTAAAATAAAGGCATTTTTTTTAACCACGGAATACACGGAAAGACACGGAAGAATCTCTCTGTTTGCTTTTTCCCGTGCCTTTTTTCGTTCCCATGCGCCTGCGTGAGAACGCACAAGTTATCATCAAGGGAGTCCTGTCATGGAAACAGTAGATGCCCGGCAATTGGCCTGCCCGGCGCCGGTATTGCAAACCCGATCGGTTCTTGACGAAAAGCAGCCGGACCGGATTTCAGTGATTGTCGACAATGAAGCGGCGGCCCAGAATGTGGCCCGTTTTCTGAATTCCCGGCGCATGGCAACAGAGACCGCAAGCGACGGCAGCACCTATACCATAACCGGCACCGTGGACGCACAGGCGTCTGCCGAAGCCGCCAAGCCGGTACCTGCGGAGAATACGAACCGGATTATGGTGATGATCACCTGCGACCGGCTGGGTCGCGGGGACGATACCCTCGGTGAAAAACTGATGATCAATTATATCAAGACGCTTGCCGAGATGGGAGGCGACTTGTGGCGGCTGGTGTTCGTCAACGGCGGTGTCCGACTGGCCATCAAGGGTTCGCCGGTGCTGGCGGACTTACAGGCTTATGGGGCCGATGGGCTGGAAATCCTTGTGTGCGGGACCTGCCTGGATTTTTTTAATCTCCTGGAGCAGAAGGCCGTCGGCCAGACCACCAACATGCTGGATATCGTGACCGCCATGCAGCTGGCGGACAAGGTCATCACCATATAGTGTCCATCCAGAAATTGCAATTTTGCCCGATTTCTGCGTCAGGCTCAAATTTTAATCCTCGAAATACACCCGGTATTCCTCCGGTTAAAATTTTCGCCTTCCTTGAACTCGACCAAAATATCTAATTTCTGGACGGACACCGTCTAATTCATGACCACCAAACTTATTGACTCCTTCCGCTTATCATACTATAGTATCAGCTTTTTATAGTACACCCTTAGATTATTAAATTCAACTCTGAAACAAGGAGGATGTTATGAAGGATGTGGTTATTGTGTCGGCCTGCCGTACCCCCATCGGTACGTTTGGCGGTTCGCTGAAAAGTATGTATGCCTCGCGTATTGCCTCGGTTGCCATGAAAGAAGCAATTGCACGGGCCGGTATAGACAGCACTATCATTGATGATGTTCGTTTTGGCTGTTGCCTGGATCCGGCGGATTCCATGAATGTATCCCGCGTCGGCGCCTTGCTGGCAGGGATTCCGGATTCGGTTCCCGCGGCCACCATCAACCGGGTCTGTATTTCCGGCATGGAAGCCACCATCAGCGGCATGGCCATGATCCAGGCGGGCATGGCCGACGTGATTCTGGCCGGTGGCGTGGAGCATATGTCCGGAGTACCCTATATTGTTCAGGACGCCCGGTGGGGATGCCGGCTTCAGGACACCACCTTTGTGGATGCCCTGATCCGCGGCCTTCACTGCGGTTCTCACATTATTCCCCATCCGGAAGACGGTCCGCTCAAGGAAGGCGACGTCATCGAGGCCCTCAAGGGCAAACCCTATATCATGGGCCACACCGCGGAGATGGTGGCGGATCTGCTGAACATCAGCCGGCAAGAGATGGATGAAATCGCGCTTCGGAGTCATAACAACGTGGAACGCGCCACCAATGAAGGAGACTTTGCCGAAGAGATCGTACCGGTGGAAGTGCCACAGAAGAAGGGCAAGCCGCCGTTGGTATTTGACAAGGATGAACACTTCCGGCCGGGCATCACCATGGATCAGCTTGAAAAACTGCCGCCCGCCTTTATTCCGAAAATCGGCAAGGTCACGGCGGGGAATTCTTCGGGTCTGAATGACGGCGCCGCCGCTATGGTGATTATGTCCGCGGACAAGGCCAAAGCGCTGGGGCTTCAGCCGATGGCAAAAATCCGGGCAACGGGCCGCGGGGCCTGCCATCCGTCCGTCATGGGGCTCAGCCCGGTGCCGGCGGTGCGGAACCTGCTGGACACCAACGAGGACCTGAATCTCGATTCCTTTGAGCTGCTCGAGGTCAACGAGGCCTTTGCCGGCCAGTACCTGGGCTGCGAAAAGGAACTTGGCCTGAACCGCGAAATCACCAACGTGAACGGTTCCGGTATCGGCCTCGGGCATCCCGTGGGCTGCACGGGCGCCCGGATCATAGTCAGCCTGATGCACGCCATGAAGAAACGCGGCAAGGGCCTGGGTCTGGCAACCCTCTGTGGCGGCGGCGGGGTTTCCATGGCCACCGCCATCGAGATGCTATAGTCAAACCGAATTTTTTTAGCCACAGACCCACACAGACAAACTCAGATTTTCTTTATGGGCCATGCCCGTCTGTGTGAGTCTGTGGCCATTTTCTTATTTACATCATGAAAAACGGATCGACATCCACCACCAGCCGTACATTGCCCTTTTTGATGGCCGGGCCGTTTTCGCTGATCAGCCGGGTGATAAACTGTTTGATAAGATTGGCGGCCGGCGCCTTCAGAAGGATCTGCCACCGGTATCGGTTGGCCAGCTTATGAAGGGGCGATTCCACCGGGCCCAGTACCTCGATGGCGGCAAATGAAGGCTCCTTCTGTTGAAGGTTGCGGGCCGCATCGCCTGCCGCCCTGGCACCGGTTGCGGCCTTTTCCGGACTTGTGGCGGAAATTTTCAACTGCACCACCCGGGAAAACGGCGGATACGCCAGCGCTTTCCGGAAAGTGATTTCCTGGTTGTAAAATTCTTCGTAATCCTGCTTTGTGGCCGCTGCGATGCTGAAGTGCCCCGGATTGTAGGTCTGCAGGATCACCCGCCCCGGCGCATCCCCTCTTCCCGCTCTGCCGGCCACCTGGGCCAGCAGTTGAAAGGTCCGTTCGCCCGCCCTGAAATCAGGAAAGTTCAAAGAGAGATCCGCGCAGATAACCCCGATCAGGGTGATGCCCGGAAAGTCGTGTCCCTTGGCGATCATCTGGGTGCCCACCAGAATGTCGGTTTTCCGGTTTTTAATATCTTTCAGAATTCTGGCGATAGCGCCTTTTCTTGTGGTGGTGTCTTTGTCCAGCCTTGCCACGGAAGCCTCGGGAAAAAGCTGCTGCATGGCCTCCTGTATTTTTTCCGTTCCCATGCCCAGCAGCTTGATGGAACCGCTGCCGCAGGTCTCACATACAGCGGTAGCGGGCAGGGAAAACCCGCAGAAATGACATTTATAGGCGTTGGCCGCCTTGTGAAGGGTAAGGGTGATGTCGCAATGCCGGCAGCGGAGCGTCTCTCCGCAGGCCGCGCATACCGGAAAGCTGGAAAATCCCCGGCGGTTCAAAAACAGGAGCACCTGGTTGCCGGCCGCCAGTGTTTGCTGAATGGCATCAAAGAGTTCGTTCGATATAAACGCACGAGCCCCCTGTTTTTTAGGGCTTTGCCGAAGATCCACCACGGAAATTACCGGAAGCGGGTTATTGTTGACCCGTTGCTTCAGGAGGTGGGTGGCGGAAAATTTGCCGGTGCGTGCATTGAAAATCGATTGGATGGAAGGGGTGGCCGAGCCGAGGATAACCATTGCCCCGGCCATTTTGGCCCGGACCAGGGCCAGGTCCCGCGCGTTATAACGGAGGCTGCCCTCCTGCTTGTAAGAGGTGTCGTGTTCTTCGTCCACGATGATGACACCGGGCGAGGCAAAGGGCGCAAAGATGGCCGAGCGGGTGCCGATGGCGATGCCCGCCTTTTTGTGAAGGATTTTCAGCCACTGGCCCCAGCGCTCCCCGCGGGAAAGCCCGCTGTGCAGAACGGCGATGTTTTCACCAAAACGGGCCTTGAAGCGGTGCTCCGCCTGGGAGATCAGGGCGATTTCCGGCACCAGTATCAGGGCGGTTTTCCCCCGGTTCAGGGCTTCTTCGGCAATGCGCATGTAGACTTCCGTTTTGCCGCTGCCGGTTACCCCCGCCAGCAGGCAGGCGAAAAACCCCTGGTCCAGGCGGGGAACGAGATCGCTGACCACCGCCGCTTGCTCGGCCGTAAGATCGGGCGGCGCATCCGGTTTTACCGCCTCGCCGATAGCGGTTTTGGCCGCGCCTTCTACCCGTTTTGCCGGCGTCCGTTTGGGGATTTCCCCGGCCGGCAGGGCGGACTTGATGGTTTCACCGGGCGGGTGAAGGTAGTAACCGGCCACCCAGTTGAAAAAGTCCAGCATGGAGGGGGGAAACATCGGTTCATCGTCGATTATCTCGTGAACCGTCTTGACTGTAGTGTCCGGCAGGGCTTCGGCTTCGCCGAGGATATAGCCTGTCACCGTTTTGTTGCCAAAGGGGACCGTGGCGCGCCTGCCGGTAAGTGATTCACCAGCCAGCGCGGCGGGCGCAATATACGTATAGGTGCCGTAAACCGGAAGGCTTACGGCCACCTCTATATGTCGTTTCCCCTGCATAAAGGGGGGTCCCCGCTAGCGTTCGTCAAACGGCACCACATCTCTGAGCCGTTCACCGGTATAGACCTGCCTGGGGCGGAACAGCTTTTTGCCGGGGTCTCCCATCAGTTCCCGCCAATGTGCAATCCATCCGGGCAACCGGCCCAGGGCGAACATCACCGTGAACATGGCCTCAGGAATGCCCAGGGTTCTCAGCACGATACCGCTGTAGAAATCGATGTTCGGGTAGAGGTTGTGGTCCCTGAAATAGGGGTCTTCGATGGCCGTTTCTTCCAGCTTCCGGGCGATGTCCAGCAGGGGATCGCTGGTGTTGGCCACGGCCAGCATTCTGTCGCACATCTTTTTCATGATCTTGGCCCGGGGGTCATAGGTCTTGTAAACGCTGTGACCGAAACCCATGAGCCGGAAAGGATCATTCTTGTCCTTTGCTTTTTCCACGGCCCTGGCCACATCGCCACCATTTTCCCGGATTTCTTCCAGCATTTTCACCACGGCCCGGTTAGCGCCGCCGTGAAGCGGTCCCCAGAGGGCGGCAATGCCGGCGGAAATCGCGGCATAGATATTGGCCCGCGCACTTCCCACCCCCCGGACGGTGGATGTGGAGCAGTTCTGTTCATGATCTGCGTGAAGCACCCAGAACGTATTGAGGGCGTCCACGAATTCGTCCCGCAGTTCATAGTGCCTGACCGGCGAGTCGAACATCATGTGAAGAAAATTGGCGCAATAGGAATAATCGGGCCGCGGGTAGACCACCTTGTGACCCCTGGAAATCTTATAGGACACAGCCGCCATGGTCCGAACCTTTGAGATGAGGCGCAGGAAGGTAGTTTCCATGGCCTCGTTCGTGGTCATGAGTTCCGGGTAAAAGCTCCGCAGGGCGTTGACCATGGAGGACAGAATGCCCATGGGGTTCGAATGCCTTGGAAAGTTCTGAAAGAAGATCTGCATGTCTTCGTGCACCAGGGAATGATCGTTGAGCATGACGCTTACCCTCTGGTATTCCTCGCGGGACGGCAGTTCACCGTTTAAGAGCAGATAGCATACCTCAACAAAACAGGATTCCTCGGCAAGCTGCTCGATGGGATACCCCCGATAGCGCAGAATCCCTTTTTTCCCATCCATATAGGTTATGGTGCTCATGCAGCTCCCGGTATTGCCAAAGCCGGGGTCATACGTAATATAATTGCTCGTCTCCCGCAGTGTTCGGATATCGATCGCCTTCTGACCTTCCGTACCGCTGATAATCGGCAGTTCGTAAACCTTGCCGTCCAGTTCGAGTTTCGCTGTTTCCGTCATGGTAAAACCTCCTGATGTTGATCCACTCCGCCGTTGATTTCAGGGGCACATTTTAATGGCACACCATCTCAATCCGATTCGTTTCATAATAAACAGTTTTGGCATATTTTCAAGGGAGGTGATGGATCCCCCCAGGGGACAATAAACAACGCGTGAAATGTCCGAATCGGAGGTGGCTGTTTAGATAGTGCCCATCCATAAATTGCTATTTTGCCCGATTTCTGCGTCAGTCTCAAATTTTAATCCTCAAAATACGCAAAGTATTTCTCCGGTTAAAATTTTCGCCTTCCTTGAACTCGACCAAAATATCTAATTTCTGGACGGACACCAGATAAAGACCAGATTTTATTTAACAGAAAAACAGACCGTTTACAACTTAATTTTGATATGGTATGCACTAGTGTCATGTCAACAGAGAATTGTCATTTATGCCTCCTCGAACCTGGAAGCCTGAAGGCTTCCGCTACACTTGCCGATGGCGGCATAAGAATGCACATGTAGCGGAAGGCTTTAGC
>JAXHVL010000178.1:0-18724 GCA_034189225.1 Thermodesulfobacteriota bacterium | reverse complement strand
GGCGAACCTTGTGTTCGCCCGATCAGAGGGCGAACACAAGGTTCGCCCCTACAAATGATTCCTCGAGAGTGAGATAGACACGCTGCATCTTGAACTTTTTCCTTTGCCGTCCCAAAGCGAATTTTTGCGAGACCATCATTCTTGGTACCGGGTATACATGAAAGGGAACGTTTTGGAAACAGAAAACAATCAGATCGGCGCGGAAAATTTTTATATCACCGAATCGCCTTATTACCTGGCCTCTGGCAATGAAGCGGAACTCTTTGAGGCCGCCTATATAGATCGTTTGCCGGTGATGCTCAAGGGGCCCACCGGGTGCGGCAAGACCCGGTTCGTGGAATACATGGCCCACCGGCTGGGCCGGCCCCTGATAACCGTGGCCTGCCATGAGGATTTATTCGTCTCCGATCTGGTCGGCCGGTATATCTTGAAAAACGATGAGACAGTGTGGATGGACGGCCCCCTGACGGCCGCGGTGCGGATGGGGGCCATCTGTTATTTTGACGAAATCGTTGAGGCACGAAAGGACACCACGGTGGTGATTCATCCCCTCACCGATGACCGCCGGTCTCTGTATATTGATAAAAAAGGGGAAGTACTACGGGCGCATCCCGACTTTCTGCTGGTGGTTTCCTATAACCCCGGCTATCAGTCCGTTCTCAAGGACATGAAGCAAAGCACACGGCAGCGTTTTGTGTCACTTGCGTTTGATTACCCCGCTGCCGCCGGCGAATCGGAAATCGTGTGCCGGGAGTCGGGGGTGGATACCGATACCGCGGAAAAACTGGTCGCGCTGGGCGGCAAGATTCGGAACATCAGGGAGCACGGACTAACCGAAGGGGCAAGCACACGGCTGCTGATCTATGCCGCCCGCATGATCCGTGCCGGGGTGCCTGCCGCCGATGCCTGCCGCGCCGCCGTTTGCCTGCCGCTGACCGATGACGAAGGACTGCAGGAAACCCTGATTGATCTGGTCAGGGATTTGTTTTAGGCCGAATATTTCATGAAATATTCGGCTGATATATTTACAACAAATAAGCAGATTAAGTTCCTTGGCAAGAATTTCTTGCTGCAAAAACACTGCGGCGGGGTTGGAAGCTTCCAAGGAACTTGTTTTTTTATGGAAGGCTAAAGCCTTCCGTTACATGAATTGAGGCCATTATCGAATCAGGGGATATTGCCTCGGTTTGTGTAGCGGAGGTCTTTAGACCTCCATAGGTTACTTGCTGCAAAAACACTGCGGCGGGGTTGGAAGCTTTTTACGAAGACGACAATGAAGAAGACAGGACTGGTTTTTTTAATGCAGTGAGGCCGATCATGACCGAATCCACCCCCATACCCGAAACACAGGATCCCATGAGCGCCCTCGAACTGGCCGACCCGGTGCTGGCCCGGGAAATCAGGACTATGCTGCCATCAAACGACGGTGGGATGGCCGGTGACATGCTGCGGCAGATGGCAACGGACACCATCAATGCCCTGGCCGTTGAGGTGTCTTTCGGATATGCGGTGGGCAGGGGATATGCCGGGCTCATCAACAGCGGCGTGGGGGCCGACCGGACCAGGCGTTACGGCGACATTATGCGCGAAGCCGGGGCGGTAGGGCCAACCTTCGGCCGTACAATGGCCGGTGCCCTGGTGGATATTCTGAAATGGGGGGACGCGCCACTGATTGAGGGGTTTTTGATCGTTGCCGGGGAAATGAAGGCCAAGTGGCTGTATGCCTTTACGGAGGCCCCCCTGGTCCTTACGGCCGAACTGATCGGGCCGGACGATCTGGAGGCGGGCCGGGCCTGTATCGGATTGCTTCGGACCGTGTTTTCCCATGACCTCACCTATAACCAGTATCGCCGTTTTACGGCCAAGTTTCCCCGCATGATACGGGAATTTCCGCCTTCCCGGCGGGCATGGCGGATCAATCAGCTGGAGCGGGTAGTGCGGCGGGATTTCAACCTCGGCAGCCACTTTCTCGATGCCTTTGAAAACGGGGTGTCGTTTCTTGACAAAGAAAGCCTGGCCGCCTTTGTTTCCGAGGGGCTGGTACGCTATGACCGGGACCCGGAGAGGGGGGAGCGGTTTCTTTCCCTTCAGGCCCGAAGCGCCATTGAAGCCTGCGAGCACATGCGGCGGAGCGTGGTTTTTCCGGAGATTCAGCAGCCGCTGTCCCGGTATCTTCAGGCCCGGTTCGGCCGGCCGGTAACGCTCAGGCCTCTGTCCGCGCTGCCGGATGTGTACACCGACATGATGGGAAACAACCGGGGGACCGGCGAAGACGAGGTGTATGCCTGTTGCGACGGGCGACGCATTTATCTTGCCGACGAGATCCGCCGGCATCCGCAACAGAAAGACAACTACCGCCTGTACAAGGCCCTGGCCTGGGTGGAAGCCGGCCTGCTGGAGTTCGGTACCTTTCATTTCGACCTGGAGCGGGCCATGGCCGCCTGCGGCATGACGGTGGTGCCGATGCCGGATGACGACGGCACGGATATACATCGGTTCTGTCATTTGTTTGCCGCGCCATCCCTTGCCCTGGACCTGTTTACCGTATTTGAATACGGCCGGGTGCGCACGCGACTGGAAACGGTTTATCCCGCCGGTGCGGCCCGGTTTTTCGGTTTGCTGCGGGAGGCGGCGGAAATGGCGCTCAACAGCCGGGGCGCGTCATCTTCCCGGCGCATGGACCGGCTGCATGCCATGGTGTCGCTGGGTTGTGATGAGAAAATCCTGATGCCGGCTGAGGATGGTGCAGCGGAAGAATGCCGGCATTGTATCGGGCTGTTTGAACGGTATGTGGCGGGCCGCACCGTACCCGAGGCAAGCGCAGTGGCCGTTTCCCGCGTGTTTGATGAAGCCTCCCCGGATGTGTTCTCTGCCGGAGATACCTTCGAGACCATGCGGCCGCCCTATGGGTTGCGAGTGCGGCCCGATCTGTTTACCTATGCATTCTACGGGTACGAGCGCCGGGCCGCGGACATCAAGCAACAGGTGGCGGAAAAAGGCGCAAGCATCTATAAATCCGATATTCTCCGCCGCATGACGGAGCAGGGGGGGCTTCTCTACGCCTCGGATATCCGGGAAATGGCGGCGGCCCATGAGGGGACGCAGGCTGCAACGGCATTCGACATGTCGGGGATCGACATCAACGGCCTTGAGCATCCCGCCGGCGATACCGCCCGCCCGGAAGACGCGTTTCACGGCAATACTTACCGGTACAGGGAATGGGATGCCACCATTGATGATTATCTTCATGATCATGTGCTTGTCCGGGAACGGGAACTCTCGGGCACGGATGAATCGTTTTACCGGCAGGTCCTGATGAAGCGGCAGGGGCTGGTGAAAAAGATCCGGTATGCTTTTGAGCTGTTGAAGCCGGAAGGGGTTTCGGTTCTGCGGAAATGGCCCGAAGGCGAGGAATTTGACCACAGTCGGCTCATCGCCTTTGCCGTGGATAAGAAGATGGGCCGGACCCCGTCGGAACGCATTTATATCAAGCGGATCAAGCAGGAGCGGGATGTGGCCGTTCAGCTGTTGGTGGATTTTTCAAAGTCCACCTCCAATATGGTCGCCGGCGGCGGCGAAACAACGGTTCTGGATGTGGAAAAAGAAGCGATGGTGCTGTTCTGCGAGGCACTTAGCGTTGTGGGTGATCCCTTTGCCATCGCCGGATTTTCCGGGACCGGCCGGCTGGGCGTGGATTATTTTATTGTCAAGAAAATGGACCAGCCCATGGGCAAAGCGGTTCAACAGGGCATCGGCGGTGTCCGGCCCCACCGCAATACCCGCATGGGCGCGGCCATACGGCATGCCACGGCGGGGTTTGATAATGTGCTTGCAAAATCCAGATTGATGATCATTATAAGTGACGGGTTCCCAAATGATATCGACTATAAACGGGAATACGCGATGACCGATACCCGGCGGGCGCTGCTGGAGGCGCGGGCGAAAAATATCGCCGTGCATGCCATCACCGTCAATATCGCTGGCGATGCCACCCTGGATGACCTTTATGGCAGGGTCCGCCACAGTGTGATCGCCGATGTCCGGGAACTGCCGGACAAGCTTCTGCGAATTTACGGCCGCCTCACGGCCTAAGGGTTCGTCACAAAATAAGTTGGGCAAATTTGATGGTCTCGTAAAAAGTTGAAATTGGGACGGCAAACTCAACAACCACCCCGGCCTTTGTGACGGGATGGGTTGAAACAAACGGCTGAAAGCCGGGATACGGGTCTACAGACCCGTTAATGCTCCGTCTTGAAATTACCATCTTTCTCAGGATCAAAATGGTACTCAATATTGATGGTCTCGTAAAAAGTCAATTTTGGGACGGCAAAGTAAAAAGTTCAAGATCAAGGCGCGCAAATCCCGAGGAATGAGGCGTACTTGGCGTACGCCGCAGTGACGAGGGATGCAGCGCAACACAGATATTGGACTTCCAAGGAACTTAATTTGCCAATTTGAGAAAAAGTTGCCTCTCGCTAAGACGCAAAGATCGCAGAGAATGAAAAGAATATTCTTGGCGATCTTGGCGGCTTGGCGAGAGGATAACAAATATAAAGTACGGATATTTAATCAATAATCAAGAAGCAATGACGGCAAAAAATGATGCCACCGGCCCGAAGTTCCTTTCTGCATTAATACCGCCGCGGCGGGGTTGAAAGCTTTTTACGAAGCCGTCATGCCATAAGGGATTTATGATTATATACAACGACATCTACCACTGGGAAGGACTGGGAAAAACCTTCGGCCTGGCCGTGGGCAAAATCCGACTGCGGATTTTCGACCTGAATCAGCAGCAGCACACAGGTGTGACGTCTATCCGGCCCATCATCGTGGTCGTATCGGATGTACCCGGTGAAAAAATTACGGTCAAAGGCTGGGCCGCGCCTCTGGCCGGTTTTATATGCCGGGAGTTCTCCATCGACCCGCATCGGATGGTGTGGGTGGAGTATTATCCGCAGGTGCAGTACGGCATGGACAACGCCAAATATATTCCGGAAAAATACGAGGCCGTTGATTTTACATGGAAGGACGGCATGGCCGCCCATCCCCGCTGGCGGCCGCTCAACCCCCCGCTGCTGGATACGGTGAGAAAGCTGGTCAACGGTATTCAGCCCACTTGATTTCCTCGTTGACCGTGTCCGGGGGCAGGGCCAGGCGTTCTATTTTATTCCGGAAATTTGGTAATAAAAATATAGTGTCAAGCAAAAGAAAGGCATTGGCGGGATGATTATTGATCCTTATTTTTATGGCGGATGCCCATTTCCGAAAGCAGCGGGCTGTTCTGCCCCCGCATGAATTTTAAAATCTCTTCACGGGCTTTTGTCCGGGGGGCTCCTTTCTTTTCAAGCATAACCAGGAGTTTCTCGAACACCTCTCGCCTTTTTACACCTTTTTCGCTGAGGTCCCGGCGGTCATTGAAAAAATCCAGCAACGTGGAGCCGCAGGTGCAGTTGCGGAACAGCTCCACCATGGGCTGCTCGTTTTCATCCACGCACGCCTTTAATCCGCTGTGGTCTTGAATGAAGGTGGTTTTTTGAATGAAATCGGCTTCGGTCTCAAAGACCTGGCCGCAGTTGTTGCAGTGTTTGGGAAAGGCGGACTTCGACAGGGCCTTCAGGTTGGCGTATAAGTTGTCAATAAATGGGTCATTGAATTTCACGGCTGGATATCCTTTACTTTACTATGGCTATTTCCCGTGCAACTTCGGGCATCTTCTGTCATATTCGTGAAGATTCGTGTGAATTTGTGGGCTTCTGTGTCTGGTTCAGCCGACCAGTATTTCGGCAAACCACTCATGGGGTAAACGGCCGCACGGCATAATTCCTGCCGTGCATCACGCTTCCGTCGAGTCGTCTGCTTCGGTTGGCGGCTTGCCGGAAAACAGAATATCCCGCTCCGCCGGTGAAATTTCCGTCAACGGCCTCGGTATTTTGTCCCTGTTGAACCGCACCCGGTTTTTCCCGGCCTGTTTGGCCTGGAGAAGGTATTGATCGGCCTGGTGGATAAAATCTTCCGGCGCCAGCTCCGGATCGCCGGTGTATACATCCACGCCGAAGCTCGCCGTCACCTGAATGGTGGTGTCGCCCTCGGTCATGGGCGCGGCCTCGAGATACGCCCGCAGCCGTTCGGCCACGTTCATCGCCCCCTCCAGGGGCGTATTGGGCAGAATGATGGCAAATTCCTCCCCCCCGTAACGGCAGGGAATATCAATGCGGCGGATACTGTTTTTCCAGATCCGGCAGCTCCACTGAATCACCTTGTTGCCGAATTCATGGCCGTACCGGTCATTGATGCCCTTGAAATTGTCAAGGTCGATGATGATGAACCCCGTCGTCAGGCCGGTGCGTTTTGTCCGCTCCATTTCCCCGTCCAGGGCCTTTAACAGGTGCCGGAAGTTATAATAGCCGGTGAGCATGTCCGTGTGGGACATTTCATGAAGCTTGTCACACTCGTGCCTTAATTCATCGATCTCCCGGCGCAATTCTTCCAGAAGGGTACAATATTCCCCTGTATGACGGCAAAGGGTTTTGGGATCTTCGTACCGGTTCATGCAAATACTCCCGTTGTTGGTCGATGGGTAAGAAAACAATGGTGTCGCCCGGATTGCCCTTTGAAATCACGAAATCGTGAATACTTTACAGTATAGCATACTTTGCCGGTTTCGTAAAAAGCTCCCAGCGTTGCGTTTCCGGGAATGATTGATTATGCTCGGAAAAATATGCAGACCTTCCGGCTGATAACAGGAGATCCATGCACATGCTCAAAGACTTAAACCTGTTGATTCTTCTGGCGGTGGTGATGTTCGCCGTCACCGGCGGCAGCCTGGTGGGACCGATCCTGCCGGAGATGATGAACCTGGCCGGTGCCACCAGTACCAATGTGGGCCTGGCCCTGAGTGCCTATACTTTTTCGGCGATGATTACCACGCCTTTGCTGGGCCCCGTTGCCGACCGGTTCGGCCGAAAGCGCGTGATCGTCCCCGCGGTCATGCTTTTCGGGGTCGGCGGCCTGCTGATTACTTTCACCCGGTCTTTCTGGCTGGTGCTGGTCTGGCGGGCCTTGCAGGGGATCGGCGTGGGCGGCATGATGAACACTGTGGTGGCGGCCATCGGGGATATGTATGAGGAACCCGACCGCAGCCGGGCCATGGGTTACCGGATCACGGTGCAGGGCATGACCAATGCGCTGGTGCCGTTTGTTTCCGGCGCCATTGCCACCGTGGCCTGGTTTCTGCCGTTTTACATCCATTCACTGGCCATCCTGATGGCAATTTTCGCCGCCTTCAAGCTTCAGGAACCGGCCGGCGTCGCCACACAGAAACGTTACATGCGCCGTGCCCTGCGCGCCATGGCCCGGATCCGGGCCATCTGGCTTTTCTTTTCCAATTTTCTGGCGTTTGTACTGCTTTACGGCA
This sequence comes from Thermodesulfobacteriota bacterium, assembly GCA_034189225.1. Taxonomy (GTDB): domain Bacteria; phylum Desulfobacterota; class Desulfobacteria; order Desulfobacterales; family Desulfosudaceae; genus JAXHTY01. The sequence goes on along the minus strand of JAXHVL010000178.1, from coordinate 11,310 downwards.
TTGTGGTGTATATGCCCATTCTGGTGGTGGAACAGTTCGGACTGACCACCCTTTTTTCCGGGCTTGCCATATCAGTGGCCGCCGGTGTATCGGCCCTGGTTGCCTCCCAGGCAGGGCGCATCAGCAAAAAGTTTCCCGAGGACTTCCGGGTGTTGTGGGGATTCTGCTGCTGTGGCCTGAGTCATCTGCTGGCGGCCATCGCGCCGGGTTATGCGGTGTTGCTGCTGTTCATGGTGGTTTGGGGGCTGGGGTTCGGCGTCCTCATGCCCACGCTTAATGCCGCAGCCGCCGGGCTCGTATCAACCGAACTCCGGGCGGGCGTGCTGTCCATCTTCACCCTGCTGATTTACCTGGGCCAGACCGTGTCGCCTCCGTTTTTCGCTCTTTTCGTGCATGACGGGGTTATCCGCGGGGCCTTTTTCGCCGGCAGTGCCCTGGCGCTGGTGCCCCTGCTGTTCACCGTGTTCATGATTGCCCGGCGCCTGGTATCTGCCGGTGACCCAGGCCCGTAAAATTGAATAAAATTGATATATTTACCAAAGCCTGTCCGCCGTTGTCTGTGTGGGTCTATGGCAAATTGCAGTATGATGCAGATCCCGATAACGAGACCAAAGCTTTTTTCTCGTTCCCACGCTCCTGCATGGGAACGCAGAGAATCTTTAAGGGCTCTTTCCGTGCCCTTCCGTGTATTCCGTGGTTAAAAAAGTACTTTGATTTTGAATGAATTACCACGTTAAGTTCCTTGGAAGTCAAATTGGGGACGGCAAAATAAACATATCAATTTTATTTCAGTCTGGAAAACCTGGTCCTTTGGGCCAGGTCAGCGATAAAAGGCTATGCCGATAAGGCGCAAAGCACGAAATTCGAATTTTAAATGTTCAGGTACGAAGCCGTCAGGGAATCGGCATCACGGCAAAGATGAAGGTGCTCCAGAGGGAATGGGAAATAACAATGGCGGAAATGTCCCTGAACCGCCAGTACATGGCGCCCCAGAAAGCCCCGGCCACCGCAGCCGCGCCGATGAGCATGAAGTTGCCGGACGAAACATGGACCCCGGCATAGAGGGCCGTGGCCAGGGCCCATCCCCGGCCGTTGCCCAGCCGGTTCATGAGCTGGCGTTGCAAAAACCCCCGCCAGTAGATCTCCTCGCAGGGGCCGGTGACAAAAAACAGCAGCAGCATGATCATCCATGGTGGCGTGCCTTCGCCTTTGCTGTAAATGGCCCCCACCTGGTCGCCGGCAAAGGGCAGAATCATCGTGGAAACGGCCTTTCCCGCCCAGAAAATAAGGTACAGCATGGCTGCGGAAACAAGACCGATGCAAAGGGTTCGCCAGGTCAGACGAAACCGGAGATGGTGCGACGGCTGCAGCACAAATGAAAGGCCGGCCAGCACCAGGGCCGCCGGCGCGATTTTAAACCAGAACACGCCCCATTCCAGATAAAAGGTGACAAACCAGAATACGGCGGCCAGCACCACGGTGGCGGCAACCGCTTTTTCGTTGAAATCATCTCGTGTCATACCAGTGCCTCCAGGATCAGCGATATCAGCAGCAGTACACCATAGACCGTGTCCAGCCGCGCGGTCCGGGCATCGGCATCCATGGGAATTTCTTTTGCCATCACCCGGAGAATGCCCGCGGCCACGGGCAGGGACAGCAGCACCAGCAGGGCCCAGAACGACAGCACACCGAACCCGATCAGCAGGGGAATGCAGGCATAGGCCAGGACAATCAGCCCGGCATAAAGATAATACCCCTTTTGCGCGCCCAGGACAATGGCAATGGTCCGGATATCCCGTATCTTGTCATGATCGATGTCGCGCAGGTTATTGGCCAGCAGCACCAGCGCGACAATGGTGCCGAACGGAATGCTTATCCACAGCGCATCCCAACTAAAAGCCTGCCGCTGGACAAAATAGGCGCCTTCCACCATCAGCGGTCCCCACATGAGAAACACCGACGGCTCCCCCAGGGCTGCGTACTTGTAGTTGAAGGGCGGTGCGGTATAGGTGAGCCCCGCCACAACACCGGCCACACCCAGCCACAGAACCGGCCAGCCCCGTGAAACGACCAGGCACAGACCGATTATCGATCCGGCACAGAACAGTAAATAGGCGGCGATCCGCACATGTTCCGGGGTCAGCTTGCCCTCCACCATGGGATGGGGCCGGTACTGGGCCGTGGCCGCTTTCACCGTGTCCAGGCCCTTTTTAAGATCATAATAGTCATTGATTAAATTCGTGGCCGCATGCAGAAATACAGTCCCTGCCAACGTCAGCAGAAACCATCCCCATAAAAAAGCACCGTCTGTTGCGGCCACGGCCCCGCCCACCCCCACGGAGATCGCCGTCATAATAAACGACCACGGCCGGCTGGCCAGAAACCAGTTGCGGTATAAAGTAATCATGATTTATTCATACCAGTTTACGATTTGAAGTTTTTTAACACGCTTGAATTCTTTGGTATTTCGTGTTACCAGGACGCCATTGTTTGCAAGGGCCGTTCCTGCTATCAAAATATCGTACGCCCCAATGGGGGTTCCCTTCTTCTCAAGATCGGCACGGATATTGGCAGACGTTTTTGCTTCTTCCTCAGCAAAAGGAAGAATATTGATGACGGACAGCATTTCCCGCAAAAGCCTTATCCGCGTCCGGGGTGAGGCGGACCTGGCGATGCCGACTTCCAGTTCAAACAGCACAATCGCCGGGATGCCGATATTTTGGGGTGGCTGACGGAATAAATGGTATGCCACCTGTCCCTGACCTTTAAAAAAATAAATAAGGGTGTTGGTGTCCAGCACAAACATCATAAATCCTCACGTGGTGAATCCAGGGTATTTGTTGCCCTGATTTCTTCCAGGGTTGGCAGATCTTCCCATGCACCGGCCAATTGTTTCACAGTATCCGGCCATTCACTCATGACTTTTTCCTTGATCAGGTTCGCAACCCATTTGCTTTGGGATAATCCCGTGGCTTTCGCGGATGACCGCATTTTTTCCTCAACATCATCTTCCAGATAAATCGTCACCTGTCCCATATCGCCTCCTGACCTCCTGATTTTCATTATATGTGTAATTATATGTGTTCATACCGCCATCGTCAAATCTTGTGTTACCAATAATCGAAAAAGGCCCTCCATCCCTTGATTTTTCAATCCACATCAACTATAGAAAATGTGGGAGGTAACATGCAGCAATACCTTACACCCATCGAAGCAGATAAACAGGCTTTTTGCCGATCCAATGATTATCCGCGGAATCAGACACTTTTGCTGCCCGATAATTATGCAGAAAGGCATAACAGATGAAGTATTATGCACACAGCAAAGAGGGGGAGCCGCCGGAGTGTTGGCAGTTGCTGAGAGAACATTTGGTGCAAGTCTCAAACATGGCAGAAGATTTTGCTTCCTTCTTCAATGCGTCCACATGGGGACGTATTCTTGGTGAAAATCACGATATCGGAAAGGGCACGAATGAGTGGCAGGCATGGCTACGCCACGTAAATAATGTTGAGGACACTGCGTTTTCGAAGTTTTACATCGGCCATGTCAAACATGCCATGCATGGCGCAAGGTGGCTGTACGATTATTTATCTCAAGCCGGAAAACTTTTATCCTATTGCATCGCCGGGCATCATGGTGGACTTTCAAACTGGTCGGATCAGGAAGGCGTTGGATTAAAATCCAAACTGGCTCAGCCACAAGAGAAAATAGACATTTCGCTAAGAACGCCAAAAATTGAAAAGAACCTTCCCTTCTCAATTTCAGATGGTGCAAAACGTTTTGGATTTCAGCTTCAGTTTTTTGCCAGAATGATCTTTTCCTGCTTGGTTGACGCCGATTACCTGGATACAGAAGCCTTTCTGGATAAAGAAAAAAATGAATGGAGATCACAATATCCATCGGTAGAAGAATTGTGTGGCCGGTTTTGGCCGAAGTTTGACTCACTCCGTCAGAGTGCTGCACCAACACCAGTAAATAAACAACGTGAAATTGTTTTAAACAACTGCCTCGAGGCCGCTAAACAGGAGCCGGGTTTGTTTTCTTTAACTGTGCCTACAGGTGGCGGGAAAACACTCTCATCGATGGCGTTTGCCTTGGAGCATGCAAAAAAGTACCATAAGAGAAGAATAATATACGTTATACCGTTCACCACTGTTATTGAACAAAATGCGGCTGTATTCCGTGATGTTTTGGGGAAAGATGCGGTGCTTGAACATCATTGCAACTTTATACCGGAAGACTCGGACTGGAAAACGCGGTTGGCCACAGAAAACTGGGACGCACCGGTTATTGTCACCACAAATGTTCAGTTTTTCAACTCATTTTTTTCTCGTAAACCTTCAAAATGTCGCAAACTCCATAATGTGGCGGATAGTGTTGTGATTTTCGATGAGGTTCAAAGCGTTCCGGTCGAAAAGCTGAAACCATGCCTCGAAGTGCTAAAAGAACTCACCATGAATTACGACGTCAGCGCTGTGTTATGCACTGCTACACAGCCGGCCATAGGACAATCCGATGAATTCCCTTCCGGGTTACAAAACGTCTCAGAAATTATTCAAGATGTTCCGTCGATGTTCAAAAGGTTGAAACGGACAAAAGAAAAATTCGTTGGAGAAATAGATATCTCCGGCCTGCGCAATGGGATAACAAGCCACGAACAAGCTCTCTGCATTGTCAATACGCGCCAACAAGCCTTGGACATATTCAACGCGCTGCCTGAAGCCGAAGGGAATTTCCACTTGAGCGCCTTGATGTATCCGTCCCACCGCACTCAAAAATTTAAAGAGATCAGAACAGAATTGGCGCACAGACGACCTTGCCGACTAATAAGCACGCAGTTAATCGAAGCAGGGGTGGATGTGGATTTTCCGGTTGTGTTTCGTGCAACCGCGGGTATGGACTCTATCGCTCAGGCAGCTGGGCGCTGCAATCGAGAGGGCCGGAACGACAAAGGGCAGGTCCACCTTTTTAAATTCAAAGAAGAGACCCCACATCCCCATTTCAGGCAGACCGCGCAATGTGCGGAATTGTTATTTGATAAATTCTCCGGGCAATTGCTTGAGCCGGGCTGTATTCACGAATACTTTCTACATTACTATTGGCTTAACACACACCGCATGGACGAAGATAATATTGTTGAAACATGCAATAGCGGACAACAGGGCAATATTCAGTTCAAGGATATCGCCAGGTTTCAAATGATCAAGACAGCGACTTGCCCCATTATTATTGCTTTGGAAGATGAAGCTATTTCTTTGGTAGACCAGTTAAATTTCATGGAATATAGCGCTCCAGTTTTACGGGGACTACAACAATATACCGTTCAGGTCTATCCTTATCAGCTGGCTGACTTAGATGGCTGGCTTGAACAACCAAAGCCGGGTATTTTTGTCCTCCAGTCGCCGGAACTTTATTCGGATCAAACCGGATTGATTTGTAAACCACCAGAAGGCGCAGCCTTCTTTGGATAATAAGGAGGAAGGAGGTCGGTATGAGTTATGGAATTAAAATAAGAGCATGGGGAGATTATGCACTGTTCTCAAGGCCGGAGATGAAGGTGGAGCGTGTCAGCTATGATGTTATGACACCTTCTGCTGCGCGCGGCATACTGGAAGCGATCTACTGGAAGCCTGAAATCAGGTGGATCGTGGATCGCATACACGTCCTCAAGAAAGTGCGGTTTGAGAATATCCGCCGTAATGAGCTGGCCAGCAAAGCTTCAGTGTCAAACAGTGTCGTCCGGGAAGGCAATACGCTTGTTTGTCAGTATATCGAAGAAGACCGCCAGCAAAGGGCCTCTATGATTTTAAAAGATGTGGATTATATTATTGAGGCCCATTTCGAACTGACCGGAAAAGACGATTCTGACCCAGGCAAGCACTTGGCGATATTTGAACGTCGCGTCAAAAAAGGCCAGTGCTTTCACCGGCCATACTTTGGATGCAGAGAGTTCCCGGTAAACTTTGCGTGGTGCGATGATATTCCTGCCTCCCAGCACAACGGCGAGCAGGACCTGGGGTTCATGCTGCATGATATTGATTTTAAAAATAACATGACACCCCGTTTTTTTCGCGCGGTGATGAACGACGGAGTGATTGATTGTCGCAAGGAGGTGGTGGCATGATTTTTTCGTCATTAATTTCATATTACGACCGTTTAAGAAAATCTGGCCACCTGCCGCCTTTGGGTTTCAGTGTGGAAGACATCGGTTTTCTTATTATGATCAATAAGACAGGGGAACTGGTAGGTGAGCCAATAGACCTAAGGACAAAGATTAGTGCGAATACATATGAATTCAAACCGTCGATTGTCCCGTATTCCAATGCCGTAAACGTACGATCAAGCAGTGCAGCCGAGGTTGCGAATTTCATGACTGACAAAGCGGATTACGTATTCGGAATGTCTGGAAAAACACCCAAAGTAGTACACCATGAATCATTTAAAGCATTAATTGAAAACGTGTGCCCTGCATCCGATGATGTTGGCATTTTGGCGGTTAAGGCCTTTTTGAAAAAATGGCAACCTGAAGATTCTTTGGACTTACCGCTCTGGAACGAAATCAGTGGGATGCATGGGAAATGGATTGCGTTCCAACTTGAGGGTGAAAAAGGGTTCATTCATGAACGAGAGGCGGTGAAAAAATGTTGGGAAGCATATATAGCAAAGGAGGAGTACGACTCAGGAATCTGTTTTATTGACGGGAAGACCCACCCTATACAGCCGCAATATTCACAATTCAAATTCGGTTCAGGCGCTTCATTGGTTTCTTTTAATAAAAACGCGTATGAGTCCTATGGTAAGAAAAGAGGGGCTAACGCGCCGATTAGTGTAGAGGCGGAGTTTAAAAGCTCAACCGCTTTGAAACATCTATTTCGAAACAGAGCTCAGCGCATAAAAATCGGCGACGCAACAACTGTATTCTGGACAGAAAGAGCATCGCCGGTTGAATCTTTTATGGGCGTTATTCTGAATCCGCAAGATGATGGAACGGATAATATCCCGCTTCGAAAATTTCTCGAAGCTGCCGGGAAAGGGGCCAAGCCTGAAGTACCGGATTATGATGGCGATGTCAAAACCTATATCCTGGGTATCTCGCTGAACAAGGCACGCCTTGCCGTTCGCTTCTGGCATATCTGTTCCGTTGATCAGTTGAAAGACAGGATCGGTCATCATTTCAACGATCTTCAAATAGAAAGATACTCGGAAAAAGATATCCCCTTCCCGGGGGTTTGGCATTTATTGAAAGAGACAGCGCGAGAAACAAAAGATATATCTCCGGTATTGGGAGGCGCCTTAATGCGCTCTATTCTTGAAGGTGCAGATTATCCCCTAAACCTTTATAACGGAGTGCTGAACCGCATTCGGGCGGACCAAGCAAAAAAGAATCCTCAAACCGGAAAGCAGATTCCAAATGTCAATTATCTACGGGCTTCAATTTTAAAAGCCGTACTGAAACGAAATTACAAAATGGAGGTGCCTATGTCACTGGATACGGAGAAAAAAGATATCGCCTACTTGTTGGGACGATTGTTTGCTGTGCTTGAAAAGGCGCAGCAGGACGCAATACCTGGAGCAAACGCTACAATCAAAGACCGGTTTTATGGTGCAGCGTCTGCAACACCTGCGAGTGTCTTTCCCCGTCTGTTGAGACTGGCGCAACATCATATTGAAAAAACCAAATCTGAATATGGGCATGTTTCTGACCGAAGGATCGCTGAAATAGTAGAAGATATTAAAGAGTTTCCTGCCCATTTAAATGTGAAGCAGCAAGGTTTGTTTGCCATTGCATATTACCAGCAACGAAATGAATTCTATAAGAAAAAAACGGATCAAAAGGAGGAGACAATCAATGAATGAAGAAATAAAAAATCGATACGAATTTGTGCTGTTGTTTGACGTTAAAAACGGGAACCCCAACGGAGACCCTGATGCCGGGAATTTACCGAGAATTGATCCGGAAACCAGCCATGGCATTGTCACGGATGTGTGTTTAAAAAGAAAGGTACGCAATTATGTTGAGCTAATAAAAAAGGATGAAGCGCCATTCAATGTCTATGTTAAAGAAAAAGCGATTCTTGCAGAGCGTCGTCAACCTGCCTATGACGCGGTTAAAGAAGAAAAAGATAAAGCAAAAAAAATCAGCAGGGCTCGTACGTGGATGTGCCAGAATTTTTATGACGTCCGCACATTCGGAGCCGTCATGTCAACAAAAGAGAATAATTGCGGACAGGTTCGCGGCCCCGTCCAGTTGTCGTTTGCAGAAAGTATCGAGCCGGTTGTTTCATTAGAAGCAACGATTACTAGAATGGCTGTTGAAACCGCAAAAGAATCAAAGTCACAAGATGGTGACAACCGAACAATGGGAAGAAAAACATATGTGCCATACGGTCTATATCGAGCACATGGTTTTATCTCAGCACCTTTGGCACAGCAGACTGGATTCTCCGAAGAGGACCTGGAATTGTTCTGGAATGCTCTTGTAAATATGTTTGACCATGACCGCTCGGCTGCACGGGGTGAGATGGCGCCCAGAAGACTTGTCGTTTTTAAACACGATTCAGTTATTGGCAATGCGCCGGCACAGAAACTTTTTGATTTGGTTAAGCTGGAGCGTGTCAGCGATGCAGAAAAGCCCCCGCGAGCATTTGAGGATTATATTGTGACTATTGGAGAGGCACCTGAAGGCGTAAACACTATCGAGAAACTTTAGAACTTAGGGCTATTAGGTAACAACCGATAAATTAGGTAGTGTCCATCCAGAAATTAGATATTTTGGTCGAGTTCAAGGAAGGCGAAAATTTTAACCGGAGGAATACTTTGCGTATTTTGAGGATTAAAATTTGAGCCTGACGCAGAAATCGGGCAAAATAGCAATTTATGGATGGGCACTAGGTAATAAATTGGGTAATGGAGGGTGCTGTGTATGGTGAGGATGAGCTGCTTATGCTGTCGGCGCTTCAGCATTTGCTGTTTTGTCCGCGGCAGTGCGGGCTGATTCATATCGAGCAGCAGTGGGTAGAGAACCGGTTCACGGCCGAGGGCAGGGTGATGCATGACCGGGTTCATTCCGACGGCAGAGCATCCAGGGGCAATATCCGGACGGTATTCGGTGTACCGTTGCGGTCTTTGATGCTTGGCGTGGTGGGCAAGGCGGATGTGGTCGAGTTCCACCTGACGGGAGCGGATCAGGTTAAGATTCTGGATGCTGAGCTGGCGAAAAAGCATGGAAACGGGAAAGGTGAATACTGGCTGCCGTTTCCGGTGGAGTATAAGCGGGGTAAACCGAAGAAGGATAATTGTGACAGGGTGCAGCTTTGTGCCCAGGCGATTTGTCTGGAGGAGATGACCGGCATGGAGATTCTGAAAGGCGCGCTGTTTTACGGGAAAAACCGGCGGCGGCAAGCGGTTGATTTTGATCAGGGGTTAAGAAACGATACAAAAGAAACCGCTGAGGCCCTCCACGATCTGTTTGCATCCGGCAAAACCCCGCTGCCGGAGTATTCCAAGAAATGTGACAGTTGTTCATTTGTTGACCTGTGTCTTCCGAAAACATTTTCCGGGAAAGGGGCGGTTGGTAAATATTACAAGACCGTACTGGATATATGAAGAAATTACTGAACACACTTTTTGTGACCACCCAAGGGGCTTATCTTGCCAAGGAAGGAGAGGCGGTTCTGGTGAATGTGGAGCGTCAGACCCGGCTGCGGCTGCCGATCCATACGCTGGACGGTATTGTCTGCTTTGGTAATGTGGCGTGCAGCCCCTTTTTGCTTGGGATGTGCGCGGAACGGGACGTGGCTGTCAGTTTTCTGACCGAATACGGCCGGTTTCTGGCGAGTGTGCGCGGCCCTGCTTCTGGTAATGTTCTGCTGCGGCGCATACAGTACCGGAAGGCGGATGACAATGCCGCTGCTTCGGAGATCGCACGGGCCATTCTGACGGGCAAGTTTGCAAACTGCCGGGCTGTGTTGCAACGGGTGTTGAGGGATCATGGCGACAAGGTCAATGCGGAAGCTGTGGAGAGCGCCTCTGCAAAGATAAAAGAGGCCGTGCGGCAGGTGCGGTCGCCATTGCCCCTGGATGTTGTGCGGGGTATCGAGGGGGACATTGCACGGACCTATTTTAATGTTTTTGATCATCTTATTTTATCCAGCAAGGATGCATTTACGTTTCAAAACAGAAATAAGCGGCCGCCCCAGGACCGGGTGAATTGCCTTTTGTCGTTCATTTATACGTTGATTATGCATGATGTGCGGTCGGCGATTGAATCCGTAGGTCTTGACCCGTCGGTGGGGTTTCTCCACAGGGACCGTCCGGGCCGTCACGGGCTTGCGCTTGACTTGATGGAGGAATTCAGACCGTTTCTGGCGGACCGGCTGGCGCTGTCCCTGATCAACCTGGTGCAGGTAAAGGAAAGCGGTTTTACAAAAACCGAATCCGGTGCCGTGCTCATGGACGATGAGACACGAAAGACAGTGCTGGTGGCGTATCAAAAAAGAAAGCAGGAAGAAGTGGTGCACCCATTTACTGGAGAGAAAATGGCGGTCGGGCTGTTGTTTTTCATGCAGGCCCTGCTGTTGGCAAGATTTCTTCGAGGGGATATCGACGGCTATCCTGCATTTATCTGGCGGTGAAATGATGCTGGTGCTTGTGAGTTATGATGTATCCATAGAAGGGGATGGTTCACGCCGGTTAAGGCGGGTGGCAAAGGTATGCAAGGATTACGGCCAGCGGGTCCAGTTTTCCGTTTTTGAATGCATTGTGGATCCGGCCCAGTGGACGGTACTGCGACAGAGGCTTCTGAGCGAGATTGATCCGAAAACCGACAGTCTGCGGTTTTATTTTCTGGGTGCCAACTGGAAACGCCGGGTGGAACATATCGGCGCAAAGCCTTCGGTGGATATGGAAGGGCCGCTTATTGTCTGAATCTGGTTTTGCGAACCCCAAGTGTTCATGGAATTTCCGGAGGGTTCGCAATTTGTATATATTTTATTATATCAATAGATTGATAAAATTGCTCTTTGACAACAAGAAAATGCAAACCAAAAACATCAGGCTTCGCTGTTTTTGTGTAATATTTGTTGTGAAATTGAGGAATTAAAAAGTAGCGGTCGCTCCCCCCGCGGGAGCGTGGATTGAAACTCGATCTCTTCGCGGAGCTTACGCACAATAGCGGTCGCTCCCCCCGCGGGAGCGTGGATTGAAACTGTATGGCGGCGCTGCGCTGATGTTCAATAGCAGGTCGCTCCCCCCGCGGGAGCGTGGATTGAAACAACGACACCGGCAACAACACCATCACCCTGGCTAAGT
>JAXHVL010000177.1:0-22154 GCA_034189225.1 Thermodesulfobacteriota bacterium | reverse complement strand
CATCATGGGAACGCAAAGATATGCGGAAAAAACTTTTTATTCATACTTTTCTTTGCTCGCCCAAAGAAAAGTATGCAAAAGAAAGGGCGCCCCGCAGCTTGGCCTTCGGCTTCCCTCGCAGAAACGGTTTTTTCGGCGCAGGCAGAAACTCGCCTGTTCTTTTGTGCAGATGCGTTAAGCCTCGTCTGCTCAAACAATCTACCCGCGTCTTCCGAAAAAACCGCCCCTGCTCGGCTGCGCTGCAAGGGGCGGGGCACGTGTTGCTGTTCAGCTTTTTCGACAAGCTGACGGCATGGCAATACACTAAAAAATTAAGTAAACATCCGGCCCCAGAGGGGCTGGCTTTGGTTACCCCTATAAGGGAATTGTTTACAGGCTTCGTACCTGAACATTTGAAATTCGAATTTTTAAATTTTCAAAACAATTGATTGAAAGGGTGTTTGTTTTGATCATTGGAACATTGGACATTCGGATTTGTTTCGAATTTCTAATTTCGAATTTCGTGCTTTGCTCCTTATCGGCATTCCATTTTATCGTTGATCTGGCCCGAAGGGCCAGGTTTTATTGACTGACCAAAGTTCCCCGAAAGTTCTTTTCATTCCACACCGCGTTCTTTTTTCTTGTTTCTTTCCGCACTCAGCAGTTCTTTCTGCCGCTCCAGCACATACCGGTGAATCGATTCCACGGCCTCGTCGTCCATCTTTTGAAAGGCGCAATGGGCCATCCCCCGCTCATCGATGTCCACAACGTGAATAACACACTCGATCATCATCCCCCTGCCCGGAAGCCCCAGAAATGCGGAATAGGTTGTATTTTCCTCAAGAAGACTGTTTTTCAGGGAAATACCAACGGCGCTGATATCCGCCACTGCCACTTCCATTCCCTCAAAATCCAGAATCACCGGCTCTTCCGGTGAGGGGGTCACCCTGTATGCCCGGCGCCGGTCATCGGTCTGATGGGAGAACAGCACCTGGGGGGCTTCTTCCCTAGTCCGTTTCTTCTTCCAGAACAAACTCCACCCTCCTGTTTTTTGCTCTGTTGGCCTCGCTGGTGTTGGGCACCAGGGGGTTCAACTCGCCATACCCGGTTGCCGTAAGACGGTTTTCATCAACCCCCCTGTTAACGAGAAATTTCAGCACACTGGTAGCCCGGATGGCTGATAATTCCCAGTTGGAAGGATACCGGGGCGTGGAAATCGGAATATTATCCGTAAAGCCCTTGATATTGATCTTGAAGTCCGGATACCGCTTGATGATCCGCGTAATTTCCGCCAGTATGGGCGCCGCTTCGGCATTCAACTCGGCGGACCCGGAATCAAACAGGGCATGCCCGGTAATCCGCAGCTTTATCTTTCCGTCCTCAATATCCAGGCGAACATTTTCATTACTCCGGTGCTCGTATAAAAACTCGGACATTTCATCCAGAAGCCTGTCCTTGCGGGATTTGAGGCCGATCACATTTTCCAGCACGATTTGTTTCGGGGCCGCATCTTCCTCGATAACTTTCAGCAGGGCCACGGGGGGTTTATCACTTCCAAGTCCCACCTGGATGGATTGAAGGGCATCCTTGAATTTCTTGAGATCCATGACGGAGATGGAAAACAGCAGCACAAAAAAGACCAGCAGCAGGGTCATCATGTCCGCGTAGGTCACCAGCCAGTTGCCTTCGTCTCCTTCGTCTTCGGAAACGATATTCTCCGTGCTGTTAATCAACATTGGTGCTTCCCCACATGGCCCGAAGGCTGCGTCGCCGTCGGGTCGGCACAAAGGAAATCAGTTTTTCATATACCACCATGGGATTGTTGTTTTCCAGAATCGAAACCGCGCCTTCAAAGATGATCTCCAGGCTGATGACCTCGAGAATTGTGCGGGCCTTGAGCTTTCCTGCCACCGGCAAAAAAATCAGGGTGGAAAACAGGGAGCCATAGAAGGTGGTCAACAGGGCGACCGCCATGGCAGGGCCGATGGAAGACGGATCCTGAAGCTTACTGAGCATCTGCACCAGGCCGATCAGGGTCCCCAGCATGCCGAAAGCCGGGGAGTAAACCCCCATCTTCCGGAACACGTCCTGCACGATGAAATGACGGCGTTTCAGGGAATCAATTTCCGTCTGAAGAGAAGACCGGATGACCTCCTCGTTGGCACCATCGGCAATCAGGTTGCAGGCTTTTCTTAAAAACTTTGACCCGGAGTCGATGTTGGAAAGCTCTTTGAGGCCGCTTTTCCGGCTCAAACGGGAAAGGCGGATCATTGTTTCAATCAGATCATTGGGTTCCTGCTTTTTGTTGGTAAACACAAAGTAGGCCGCCTTGAAGGCCGCCATGACATCCTTGAATTGAAAGGTCAAAAGCGTGGTGGCGCAGGTTCCGCCCACGACAATCATGAGGCCGGGCACATTCACGAAATTGTGCAGATCGCCGCCATAAATGATGGCGCTGACAATCAGGGCGATGCCAGATAAGATACCGATGAGTGACGCAAAATCCATTCAACGCCTCGCCAGAAAAGACCGGCCGGAAAAGACCGGATTGAAAAGAAAAGTGTCCCGCTGCTGCAGACAGGTGACATCACTGGGAAGTGAACTGAATTTTCAGTAAACTTATGAGGTTATTATAGCATAAACAACCAGATATGGCAAGAAGAACCAGAAGTCGGGCACTGCAATCAGGATGACGTAATCCACTGCTTCATCCGGGGCACGGTGGTGTTCTGCCATTCAGTGGATATCCGGTTTTTGATAAAACGGGTATAGGTATGCTGAACAAAAGCGACCACGGTTTCATACAGGTCAATCCGGTCGAGCACGGCCGCCTCCACCTCCTGCTTGTCGGAGCCGTCAGAGCCGTCAGATTCAGGGAGTTTCAGCCCGGAAACGTCCAGGCTTTCGCCCTTGATGTCGAACATCCAGACCATTCCGTTGTAATCCAGGTTTACATTCATTTCCGTGACCACAGCCCCGCGCTGCACGGCCAGCCGGCCCTCGGCCAGCTCGGATTCACCGCCTTTGATGGTGATAGTCTCAATAGCTTCCCCGCGGCTGTTCTCCAGCACAATCCGGGACCCCAGACCAAGTAAAACCGGCTCTTCATTCTGGTTGACAAGCTGCTCCGGCGCGGTTTCCATTAAAAACCACAGCCACGTGAGAAATTCATGTCCCAGAAACTTGTAACGGTTGTAGGAAACAGATATGTCCAGCATCATCACTCCATAAAATTGGTGGGAGAAAGTTTAAAAAGCGCATCCCTTTCGGTATCCGACAGCCCGGCCTCCAGGTCGGCAATGGTATAAGGGAACAAACGGATCAGCCGCAGCGAAAAGGTTTTGGCAAACAGGGTCTCAAGCTCTTCATTGGCCCCTTTCATGTTGGAAAAAAACCAGAGCCGGCCGCCCTCATAGTTCCAGACCAGATCATAGGTGTTGGGCGTGGCCGGTATCCGCAGGGTGAGCTCATGCAGCACCTTTTCCTTGATCTGCTTTTTTTCGTTTTTGGCCAGGGTGGTCTGACCGGTCTTCTGCATCCGCTTTTCCGCTTCGGCCATGCAATATTTCTTCACCACCTTGGCGGGAACGGATTTCTTGTCCATGCGCAGGGCAAAGATGATGTAATGGCCATACATGAAGGAGGCATTTGAAAACACCGGCACAAAGGGATTTGCAAAAGATGTCCATCCCACCGCTTTTTCAGCGGGATCGTTGTCGATATTGCGGATGGCATACTGTTTCAAGCCAGCCTCCACCGTTTCCGTAACGGGCTTCGGCACCTTTCCTTCAACCCGGTAACAGGTAATCGATGCCCGTGATGAGAGTAACCCCATACCTTCTTAATCCTTCCTGATCTGGCCCGGTCAGGCCATCATGTGACGTATTATCAATACTTAGTAAAGGCACCGCAGATGCGGAAGCCGCAGAGAGGATGGACCTCTGCGGCCTCCACGTCTTTGCGGTAAAAATAAAATCAGCTGCTCCTGGGCAGAATGTGAACCTCAATCTTACCTTCCAGGGCTTTTCGGAATGCTTCGGCGTCCGCATCACCGCCCACCACACTGCCGTAATGCATGGGAACGGCAATTTTCGGATTGATCGTCAGGGCCGCTTCCACGGCCTGGTCCGCGGTCATCACATAAGTGCCTGAAACCGGCAGCATGGCGATATCCGCATCGATGTCCGCCATTTCCGGAATCATGTCCGTGTCACCGGCATGGTATACGCGTACGCCGTCCACCGTGACAATAAACCCCAGCCACCCGTTCTCCCGGGGATGAAAATCCTTGTCGGTATTATAGGCTGGCACAGCCTCCACGGCCACCCCTTGCTCCGTAACCGTCTCCCCCGGCTTGACCACCCTGACGTTGCCGGCTAGCTTTGCAGCGGACTGGCTTTCGGTGATAACCACCGTGTTCTCTCCCTGGATCTTTTTCACATCCGCCGGGCTGCAATGATCAAAATGCTCGTGGGTGATCAGAATCAGGTCGGCCGCCGGGCCGCTCCCGATCTCATAAGGATCGATATAGATGACCTTTTCCGCGTCGATCCGGAATGCATCATGCCCCAGCCACTTGATCTTTTCCAAAAAAACGTCTGTCGTGCTCATATGCCCTCCTTTTGCCGATACGGTTAATGAATAATTGAAAATACATTACCATGAGGCGTCGTGACGTTCAACCGATATTCCACACGCCATGATGACAGTAAACAATCGCCTCCAGAGGGGCCGGCTTTGGCTTATCCCTGAAAGGGGTTCGTCCAAATCGAAATCGAAATCGAAATCGCTATCGCAATCGAGCGGACTTCGAATCTGGACGAAAGGCCTTGTTTCGAAAGCTTTGTTCCGAACTCAAATTACAATAGCCGAATACACTTTTCGATTTCGATCCCGATAGCGATAGCGATAGCGATTTCGATTATTACAGACGGCAAAGCCATGGAGTCCGGGGAAATCCGGATCACATGCTTTCTTCCTGGGTGAGCCGGAAGAACACCTCTTCAAGGTCAGCCCGTTTCGCCCCGGATTGCAGCTGCAAGTCTTCCATGGTGCCGGTGGCGATAAGCCTGCCCTGGTGGATTACCCCCACCCGGTCGCACACCTCCTGGGCCACGAACAGGGTATGGGTGGACATGAACACCGCCGCGCCGTTGGGCCCGATAAACCCGAACACTTCACCGCCGTAAACAGCCAGGGCCACCTCCGCCACCGCTACAAAATCGTCGTATTTCTTTATTACATCACGAATCTGAATCAACCGGGCCTCCATTGTCTTCGTTCCGCCTGGCCGTGTATTTGCACTTCAGGGCCCGCCATTTGTCCAGCCTTGCTTTGATGGTCTGCTCATACCCCCGATCCGTGGGGTGATAGTAGATGTTGCCGGCAAGCTCATCCGGCAAATGTTCCTGGGGGGCAAAGGCATCTTTATAATCATGGGCGTACCGGTAGCCTTTTCCATATCCGATATCCTTCATCAATGCCGTGGGCGCGTTCCGAATATGTTTCGGTACCGGCAGATAACCGGTCTGCTTGACCACCTGCTGAATAGTGCCGTATGTTTTATAAAGGCTGTTGCTCTTGGGTGCGGTGGCGAGATACACCGCGGCCTGGACAATGGCCAGCTCGCCCTCGGGCGATCCCAGGAACCGGTAAGCTTCCATGGCATTCATGGCAACACCCAGGGCACCGGGATCGGCATTGCCCACATCCTCTGACGCGAACCGGATCATGCGCCGGAGAATATAAAACGGATCCTCCCCGGCCGACAGCATACGTTCCAGCCAGTACACCGCCGCGTCCGGATCGCTGCCCCGCAGGCTCTTGTGCAGCGCGGAGATAAGGTTATAATGTTCCTCCCCGGACTTGTCATACAATAACGCTTTTTTGTCCAGGGCCGCTTCGACCTCCGCCAGGCCGATCTCCCGGCCGCCGTCTTCTTTCACATGAATATTGGCGGCCGCATCCAGGCTGTTCAGCGCGGTGCGCACATCCCCATCCGCCACGTTGACAATGTGGTCAAGGGCCTCGTCAGTCACCGCCAGGTCCATCATGCCCAGCCCCCGTTCCGTATCGGCCAGGGCCCGTTCCAGCACGTCCCGCACGGCGTCCTTTGGCACGGGGTTCAGGGTAATCAGCCGGCAGCGGGACATGAGCGCGGGAATCACCTCGAAGGACGGATTTTCCGTGGTGGCCCCGATCAGCGTAATCAGGCCGCTTTCCACATGGGGCAGGAATGCGTCCTGCTGGGCCTTGTTGAACCGGTGCACCTCGTCCACGAACAATACCGTATTTTTGCCATAACCGGCCCGCCGCTTTTTCGCTCCTTCGATCACTTCCCTGATCTCCTTGACCCCCGACAGGACTGCGGAAACCTGCACAAACACGGCGCCGGTGTTTTTGGAAATAATATGGGCCAGCGTGGTTTTACCGCATCCCGGCGGCCCCCACAGAACCATGGAAAACAACGTATCGCTGTCCAGGGCCGACCGCAGCAGCGAGCCTTCGGCGGTGAGATGGGCCTGACCGGCAAGGTCCTCCAGCCGCTCGGGCCGCATCCGGTCGGCAAGCGGCCGGGCGCCGCTTGAAAATGTATCTAAACGGTATGTCAACAGATCATCCATGGGCAGTTCCGTATCCCTTATAAAAGCAAGGAATGAACCATGTCAATCAAAATACGCTGTCAAGGCCTTGCGCCCTCCACCCGCTAATTCTCACACCAATTGACCAAAATAAATATTGACAATAGGCACACAAATTGATATTTTGAAAAATATGAAATATATCGCATGGAATAAAGAAAAAAACAAGAAACTAAAAAAGAATCGGGAGATTAGTTTTGAAATTGCAGCATATTTAATTGAGTGCGAACAGACTTTAGATATAATTAAACATCCAGACGAAAACAAGTATCCAAATCAAAAAATCTTTATTATTCAATATAAAAACTACGCATATTTAGTTCCTTTTGTGGAAGACGAAAAACAGATATTTTTAAAAACAATAATTCCAAGTAGAAAAGCAACAAAAAATATGTAAGAGGTGAAAAAAATGGATGAATTAAATAACTATGAAAAAGAAATATTAGATTCCTATGAAAATGATGAATGGGAATCAATTAAAAATTTAGAACAAAAGAAGAAAGAATATGCTCAGATTGCTAAAAACACATTTTTAAAAAACAAAAGAATCAATATTAGAATATCAGAAAAAGATTTTATCGATATTAAAACAAAATCTCTGGAAGAAGGTGTGCCATATCAAACCCTGATATCGAGTATAATCCACAAATATGTTTCAGGGAAACTAATTGAGCCAATTCAATAGAGATCAATCTACTGAGTCACATCAGGATTATTGCCCACCGCTTTTTTTGCCGCCTTTTCGTCCCTGATTCCGTTTGCCTTTAGAAAAATCTTTCCGGCCGGTCTTTTCCCGGAAGATAAGCCGCACCGGTGTTTTGTCAAGACCCGCTTCCCTGCGGATCTCGTTGATCAGATAGCGTTTGTAGGAAAAATGGACCGCTTCAGGAAAATTCACAAAACAGACAAAAGAAGGCGGGCACGTGGCGACCTGGGTGGCGTAATTGAATTTCAGGCGCCGGCCCCTGTGCAGGGGCGGTTCATGATGGCGGGTGGCCCGCTCGACAATATTGTTCAGCTCACCGGTGCGCAGGCGGAACGAATACTGCTCATACACCGAATCGATCAGGGAAAACATCTTCTTCACCCGGAACCCGGTTTTCGCGGATACGGTCATGGCCGGCGCAAATCCCAGGAATTTGGCGTAGTACTGGAGATCGTCATAATAGGTTTTGGCTTTCCTGCCCTGGGCCTTTGCCATATCCCATTTGTTGATCAGAAAAATGCAGCCGCAGGCCCGTTCGTAAGCATACCCCGCAATGGTCACGTCCTGATCCGTGATGCCCTGCTCCGCATCGATCAGGATGAGGGCGATGTCGCACCGATCCAGGCTCTTGAGCGTCTTGACCGCGGAAAAGGTTTCCACCTGGATCCTGACGCGGCTTTTGCGCCGCAAACCGGCCGTGTCGATCAGGCGGTAGGCACGGCCGTTGACCTCGCACACCGTATCCGTGCTGTCCCTCGTGGTGCCGGGCACCTCGCTCACGATCATGCGGTCCTCCCCCAGAATCCGGTTGATCAGTGTGGACTTGCCCACGTTGGGTTTGCCCACCACCGCCACCTTCACTGCTTCATCCGCCGGCACGGGCGCCTGCTCGGGCAGAACCGGCACCAGATCATCCAGGAACGCCCCCATGCCATAGCCATGAGCGCCCGAAACCGGGTAAAGCGTTTCCACACCCAGGCTATAAAACTCATACATATCCGGTTCCCGCTCCGGCGCGTCGATCTTGTTCACCAGGTAAAACACCGGGGTCGCCACATCCTTCAGAAAGGTCATGATCTCCCGGTCAAAGGGTGAAATCCCGCTTTTGCCGTCCAGTACCAGCATCACCGCATCGGCATCTTCCACGGCCCGGGTGATCTGGGATCGGATCTGGCCCATAAAATGGTTGTCATCGTCGCTCATGAAACCGCCCGTATCCACCACCGTGAAGTCAATCCCGTCCCACACCGCATCACCGTAATGACGGTCCCGGGTAACGCCCGGCTGATCGTCCACAATGGCATCCCGGCTCCGTGTCATGCGGTTAAAAAGCGTTGATTTGCCCACGTTGGGGCGGCCTATGATGGTGACAATGGGTTTCATGGTTACAGATTCAGCACGTTTTCCTGAAAGTTCAATGTGGCGAAATAATCGGCCATGGTCTCTTCCCGGCGGATCAGCTCCACCGAACCGTCCGTGCGCAGCAGCAGTTCCTTTGGCCGGAGCCGGCCGTTGTAATTAAACCCCATGGCAATGCCGTGGGCGCCGGTATCGTGAATCAGCATCAGGTCGCCGGGTTCTACCGCCGGCAACTCACGGTTCACGGCAAACTTGTCAATGTTCTCGCAGAGCGCGCCCACCACGTCCACCGCCTCCCGGGGCGCGTCTTCCTTGCCCGGCACGGTGATATGATGATAGGCCCCGTACATCCCGGGCCGCATGAGCGCCGACATGCACGCATCCACGCCCACATAATTTCGATAGATATCCTTCCGGTTAATGGCCCGGGTAACCAGCACCCCGTGGGGCCCGGTCATGTAGCGCCCGCTTTCAATATAGAGGTTGGGCGTATATCCGCGCGCCGCTGCAAACCGCGAAAACGCTTCGGCAATGGCCGATCCCATAGCCGCCAAATCCAGGGGCGCATCCCCCGGCTCATACGGAATACCGAACCCCCCGCCGATATTGATAAATTCAAACCGGATACCCAGGGCATCGGCAATCTCACCCGCCAGATCCAGCAGCATCTCCGCGGTTTTAACCATATATTCATGATGCCGCTCATTGGATGCCAGCATGGCATGCAGCCCGAACCGGCCCACCCCCATATCCAGCACCCGTCTATAGGCCTCCACGATCTGGTCATGGGCCACACCATACTTGGCCTCCACCGGGTTACCGATAATCTCGTTGCCCGTCCGCCGGGGCCCGGGATTATACCGGAACGACACCAGCTCCGGCATCGCCGGCACCTTGGAAATCAGGGAAATATCGTCCAGGTTCAGAACGCACCCCCCATCCCCCAGCGCCGCCTCAAACTCCACCCGGGACGTGTTATTGGAGGTAAACATAATATCCGACCCGCCGGCCCCGGCCTGCCGCGCCATCACCAGCTCCGGCACCGAACTGCAATCAAACCCGAACCCCATGGACCGCATGATCTCCATAATCCGCGGATTCGGCAGCGCCTTCACCGCAAAAAACTCCCTAAACCCATCCACCCCGGAAAACGCCTCAATCACCCCCTGCCCCGTCTCCCGAATCCCCGCCTCATCATAAACATGAAACGGCGTCCCGAAATGGTCCGCAATCTCCCACAGATTCGGCACCAATCTATCTTCAAAACCCTCCGACATCGGCATATGCAATGCTCCTTCTCATATCCCTGTTCATTTGATTGTCTGTTATCCAATTAAAATCAGACCATAATACTAAAACTTTGAATTGTAGGCAAACCTTTTGTGGCATTGAAAAACTTTTCGACTACAAGGTAACAACAGACGTCTGGGTAATGCTGACGATAAAAAAAATTAAGGAAACTATTAATTAAATTAATAGCCAGCCCCGGGCATTACTCCCCGGTGATTATTGCAAACACCGAGTAAAATAAAATAAACATTATATTTCAAATAATTACAATCACATTAACCACCCCGGCGATAATCTCATGATTGGCATGCTTTTTGTTTGTCTGATTGTATAGTTATCATGATCGCCATTCTATAACGAAATAGACAGGATAAACCATAATGACAAAACCACAAGCCGGATTCACAATAATCGAACTCATGGTCGTCATCGCCATTATGGGGATTGCAGCCGCGGTGGCCACCCCGAACTTTATTGAATGGCGGCAGAATCAGCAGCTTGCCAGCACGGCCCGTTCAATTTATGCCAGACTTCAGTCCGCCAAAAGCATTGCCGTAGACCAGAACTGCTATGTTTATACAGAATTTGACACCGCCAACGGCACCTATCGCTCATGGCGGGACGGGGACATAAATGGTGATGGCAATATCGATCACAATGAAACATGGGATCCGGGATTTGATACTGAGCTGGCCACCGGCCGAATTCCTGCCAGCAACCAGATGACCAACGCTTCTTTTTCAGGCAATGATTTCGTCACCTTTGCACCATCCGGCCTTCCCCGCCGCATATCCGGCGCCATGATAATGGGAAACGTAATCATTGCCAACGATCACCGCCAGATAAAAGTTATTGTCAATACCGGCGGTGTTCGGCTCACAAAAACAAATCTTAAACAATAATTGCCCAGGAAAGAGATTGACCAATGAAACAATACGTTTCCAGCCAGAACCGGCCCGACAGCGGCTTTACGCTGATAGAACTGATGGTGGCCCTTGCGGTTTCCGGCATCGTGACGATCACCATCGCCACTGCCTATCGGGCCCAGACCAAGGCCAACACCACCAACAACTTGCAGCGGGAAATGCAGCAGACCCTGAGAGCCGCCATGATGATCATGAAGCGGGATATTGTCATGGCCGGCTACCGGGCAAACATTCCGATAGACGATTTTCAAGATGGCACCCCTGGCATTACCGTTAATCCCACTTCCATCACCATTGTGTTTTCAGACCCTGTCCGCGATCAGGACGGCATTGACAATGATAGCGACGGTGACATAGATGAAGAGAATGAAAAAGACGGAAGAAACAATGACGATGATAGCCTTACAGATGAATCAACAGAATTAATAACTATTACATACAACCATGTGGACTCCGACGGTGACGGTGCAAATGACCGCATCACGCGAATCTCAGATCCAGGAACTACTGTTGAACTTACCGATATTATTGCAGAAGACATTGAGCGGGTCAACTTTAATTTCATTCTTGCCCAGAGCCAGGTGGAAATCGCCCTGCTGGCCCGCACAGCCGAGGAAGTGGACGGCCATTTCAGCACAGCGACCTATGCAGTACCGGGCGCCGGTGTCACCTGGGGGCCGTTCAACGATTCATTTCAGCGGCGGTTTTTAACCAGTACCGTGTTTTGCCGGAACCTGTCATTCAGCAATTAACCGGAAACCAGGAAGGCCCCCATGATAAACTTGAAACCAAGGTAACAGAAAAAGGAATACGAGATGACGTCTCTGCTCCCTGCAACACACGCAAACCGGTTCCCGGCAGGCTTTACGCTTATCGAAGTGCTGCTGGCCATAACCATTCTCGGGATCGGCATTCTGGCCACGGCAAGCCTTTTGAATTCTTCTTTCAGCACCACAAAAGACCAGCAGATAAAAGTCGTTGCCATTGAAACGGCATCGGATGTCGCCGACCGGCTTATGGCGCTTCAATACGACAGCAACGGCATCGCCCCGGAGCTCAGTGATGGCTCACATGTACCGGACGACACCACCGCCATTCCCGATGTATTCAGTCCCCGGCTTCCGGGGAACACGCCGATCCAGTGGAGTGTGGAAAGCTGGGATGCGGACGGCGACGGCAATACCGACACGGCATCGATTGCCATCGCCGTCAGGTGGCAACAAAACCCACTGCCACGGACCATCAACCTGCACTGCTCCAGGGCAGTTGAAAGGGGGATGTAATGCACACCAACACCCGACACAGGCAAAATGACCGGCACGCCGCGATGATGCCGGAAAATAATGAAAAGGGCTCGATCATGGTTCTGACCCTGCTGGTGATTGTGACGCTGACCCTGGCCGGCCTGGCCACGCTCGACCACACCATCATGGAAACCGATATTATTCGAAACCATTCCACCATTGCCATGAACAATTACGCGGCGGATGCGGCCTTGCGCGAGGCTGGTCAGCGCATCATGGGCATCAATGCCTTTGATAACAATCTCAATAACGAACCTGAATTTATCGATCCGGATGATCCAAATTGCTGGTCCTGGATACGGACCGCTCTTGCAGCCCCCGGTACTGATCCACAGGCGTTTGTAAAAATGAACAATACCAACTGGGATACCGCCGCAAATACCGACATTCAGGCATATCCCGGCAATGGCGTCAGTGGCCCGCCGACGCCTCCGCTGGACGACCTGCCGGGCAATTTTCAGGTGGCCTACACAGCGGCTTTTGCCGGGATAGCGCCCGGGGGCCAGATGAGTTCCTATGGATTAAGCGCAAGTTCGGGGAGTACCACCCAGTATCAATATCTGATATACGCCCGTTCCGCCCTGCCAAGCGGCAGCGAACAGATTCTCATGGCGTCGCTCTTGAAGCGGCGTTAAGGGGAAGGGGAGAATAAACAGCCGAAGAGCTGCACACAAGGAGGCAACAATGAATTTATCAATGATCCCTAAGTCCGGCAAAAAACACCCCCCCTGCAATGGCGCTTCGGGGAAATCATGCCGAAGCCGCATTTCCGGGGCAACTATCCTTTTTCTCGGCCTGTTGCTTTCTGTCCTTGTCTTTTCGCTCCCGACATGGGCAGAAGACCCGGACTTCGGCGACAGTGACGGAACGGCGGAAGCCATCGCCGCCTTCCCCTATTCGGTTGACGGGGACGGGGACAATAACGGCGACCAGGACTGGTTCACCTTTACTACCGGGGGAGACGGATCAATTGACATCTCCGTCAGACGCACAGGAGGCGATCAGGATGTATACCTGTACAATGCCGGCGGCACCCGGCTGGCCCATGACGACAACAGCGGCTGGTGGTCATCCACCGCTTACATTAGCCGGGATATCCCCGCGGACACTTACTATATCATCATCGTCAACCATGACGGGTGGGGGTGGTCCGGCAGCAGCAGTTACAACATGAACGTGGATTATGAAGCCGACCTCTCCACCTGGTACCGGGATGAAGACGAAGACGGGTACGGTGACCCCACCAATGCCACTTCTGCCGAAGACCAGCCTTCGGGGTATGTTGCCGACAACACGGACTGCGACGACAATAACAGCAATATCCACCCCGGCATGACCGATGGATGCGACCAGGTGGATAACGACTGCGACGGTGATATCGACGAAGACACACTGGCGGACAACACCTATTACCGGGATATCGACGGTGACGGATACGGTAATGACAACGATTTCATGAACACCTGCCAGACCACGCCGCCCAATGGATACGTGGTAAACGGCGGCGACTGCGACGATAATGACGGGGATGTTCATCCCGGGGCCTTTGATGTCTGTGAAAACGGGATCGACGAGGACTGTTCCGGTTCGGACCGCCCCTGCAGCGAATCCGCCGGCTCCTGTGCGGCCATCGCCGATGTGCCCCTGGAAACAGACGTGGAAGCCGCCCCGCCGCTCGTGATGTTTGTGATGGACGACTCCGGCAGTATGGCATGGGACACCCTGTGCCCGGAGGACAATGGCCTGTTTGGAGGTGTGAACTATGTGGATGACGCACGCTCTTACTGGAAATCCCAGTGGAGCGGGTATAACGGCATCTATTATGACCCGGACATGGATTACGCGCCATGGCCTGATTCCGTAACCACCACGTACGGAGATGCAGACCCGGATACCCCCCGAAGAAGTCCGGATTCAGGCAATACCCAGAGCATGGATGCTGAATACACCAATATCGGTGGTAGCTGGAGCAGCGGCACCTCTGTGAAGTATTCCCACTATTATGTCTGGTCATCCAATGCCCAGACCCCGTATCTCATCAACCTTTATAACGGCAATGTCGACTATTATGAAGTGTCTTACAGCGGTTTTTACGGACAAATCGACAGCCTTACGAACGTTACGGGCAGCCAGCCGGCGGATGTGACCATTTCCCGGTCTTATGCCGAGGAACGACAGAACTATGCCAACTGGTACAAGTATTACCGCAACCGTCAGCAGACCGCCATCGCCTCAATCGCCCAGGTCATCGACGGGGTCAATAAAGTGAAGATCGGACTTCATGTGCTGAATGACAACGACATCTACCTTTATGAGCCCAGGGTCGTTGACGCCAGCCTGGCCAGCGACGGTGATGATGCCACCACCGATTACCGGAAAACCATTCTTGCCAAACTCTATAAGGTGGGCGCCAGCGGCGGCACGCCCCTGCGGCAGTCGTTTGAGGAGGTGGGCGAATTTTACGCCCGAACCGGTACGGACTCGCCGTTTAACAGTGAAGATGACGGCGGCATCTGCCAGCAGGCGTTTACCATCGTGATGACCGATGGGTATTACAACGGCAACGACCCTTCCGTGGGCAACGCGGATGGCGACGGTAACACTAATTTTGACGGTGCTCCCTTTGCTGACAGTTCAAGCAATACCCTGGCCGATGTTGCCATGCACTATTATGAAAGAGACCTGAACCCCGCCCTGGCGGACAGTGTCCCCATCACCAGCAAAGACACCGCCTCCCACCAGCACATGGTGACCTACACGGTTTCTTTCGGGCTGACCGGCACGCTTGATCCGGATGCCCACGGCAGCTGCCCCAGCCTTCCCTCGGACTGTCCCGACTGGCCAGCCCCCACGAGCGACCAGCGAAAAATTGATGACATGTGGCATGCCGCGGTAAACGGCAGGGGAAGTTATATGTCCGCCGCCAACTATCAGCAGCTCATCCAGTCCCTGGAGGATGTGCTAAACGATGTGGTGGAACGCCGGGGGTCCGGTGCCTCGGTGTCGGTGAGTTCTCAGACACTCCAGGAGGAAACCCTCCTCTTTAAGGGGTCTTACAACTCCGCGGGATGGACCGGCGATCTGGTGGCCTACCCCCTCACCGAAGAAGGAGGAATGGGAAATCAAACCTGGAGTGCCGCGGAAGAATTAAACGCCACGGCCCATACCCAGCGCAATATCTTCACCATGGCAGACGGCCTGGGGGTCAGCTTTGAATTTGACAACCTTACCGATGCCCAGAAAGCCATGCTGGGCGACGATGCCGCATCCCAGGAACTGATGGTCAATTTTATACGGGGCGACAAGTCCAACGACACCCAGCACGGCGGTGCATACCGGTACCGGGACACCCCGCTGGGGGATATCGTCCATTCCGCACCCGTGCTTGTAGGGGATGCCCTCTTTGTCGGCGCCAACGACGGGATGCTCCATGCATTCAACGCGACACCTGGGGGGGGCGGCCAGGAAATCGCCGCCTATATTCCGAGCTTTGTTTTCCCCAACATGGAAAAGCTTGCCGACCCTTATTACAGCCACAAATATTTTGTGGACGGCACCCCGTTCGTGGCCAAGCTGCCCAATGAGAACGGCGGATATACCTATCCGCTTGTGGGCGGCCTTGGCAAGGGGGGTAAAGGATATTACTGCCTGGATGTCAGCGGCTTGATCGACGGCAGCTACAGCAGCGGCGACATGGCGGTGGAATGGGAATATCCCACTGCCGCTTCATCCCAGGAGGAGGAAGACAGCCTGGGGTATTCCTTTTCCAGGCCCGTGGTGGTGGAAACCGACGACCCCAACCACAAATACGTGGTGATATTCGGAAACGGCTATGGCAGCGCCACGGGCAGGGCACAGCTCTTTGTTCTGGATATTGACGGCACCTTTATCCGGAAAATCGATACCGGCGTCGGCGACACCGCGACCCTGTGCAACGGACTGTCAACGCCGGCGGTTATCGATATTGATTACGACGGAGTTGCGGACACCGCCTATGCCGGCGACCTGCTGGGCAATCTCTGGCGGTTTGACCTGAGCGGCGATGATATCACAACCGATTGGGACGTTGCGTACAAAAACCCGGACAACACCAACGCCCCCTTGTTCACGGCAGTGGCGGATGAAACCGGCGAGCCCCAGCCCATTACGTCAAAACCCGCTGTCATGCCCCACTGCCTGGCGTCGTTTTATGGCTTTGGGAAAGGACACATGGTTGTGTTTGGCACCGGGAAATTCATCTCCGCCAACGACTTTGACACCAATGCACTCCAGAGCGTTTACGGTATATGGGACTGGCGTGAGGACTGGAAAAAAATTGCCGATGAGTCCGGGTTCACCGAATTAACGCTTCAGAATAAATTTCTCGGCACCTTGATGCCCGGCAATAACAACACCCTCACCAATCTGAATGCGCCGCACACAGCACCACCGCTTCCCACGGATGTGGAATTCCGGCTCCTGTCCCAGGGAATTACCGGGGAAGATGAAGGAGCGGTATCCACAACATCCGAAGCAATCGATGATGACCAATGGTTCAAAATAGATAGATGGCTTAATCGGTATTATGAGGAGGGCAAAACCGAATATACCGATGAAGCCGGAGACACAAATGTGCATTACATGGGGTGGCGCTTTGACCTGAGCCACACCGGCGAACGGGTTATTTCCGACGCAATGACGCGGGCCGGCATGGCGTTGTTCGTCTCCCTGGTTCCCTCCCGGTCGGCCTGTGAATCCGGCGGGCATTCCTATTATTATGCACTTAATGCATGCAGCGGCTCAGCACCCAAGACCAACTATTTCCGATCCACGGATGCCTCGGGCCTGAAGCTGAACGATATCTATTACCCGCCGGTGGTCCTGCCGCCGGGAAACCCCGGGCCCGAGCAGGAAGGATGGGACTTCTTCTTCTTCGGTGATGAAAACCCCATGGCAGCCGGCCTGCCCAACGACAATGCCCAGCAAACAGAAGGCCGGGGCATGTCATTCTGGCGCCCGCTACGATATTAACTGTAATGGAAAGCAGGGCAACACTCACAACCCATGAACAATGCAAAAGAAACAATAGGAGACGGCAATGAAAAAAACAACACTGATCATATGGGGATTGATGACAACAGCATTATTTCTCATGCCCATGGCGGGATTTGCAACAGACTCGCCTTTGCCGCCCCCTCTTGAAGGGGTGGTAAAGGCGTCACCCGCCAACTGGTCCACGGACCAGAAAGTCTGGAAAAAAGGCAGGGTTGATGAAATCACAAGGACATCACTGATCATCGACGACCTGACATACACACTGACCCCGGACACCCGGTTCTGCACCGAATCAGGAAAGAAACTCACACGGATGAATTTTTACAAAGGCACCGCCGTAAAAATCGTGCTTGCCCCGGACCGGAAAACCGTGGAGACGCTCATAAAAATACGCTGAGACGTGGCTTTGGGACGGAAAAAGTATGTATGTAAAAAGTTCAAGATGCGGCGTATCTATCTTACTCTCGAGGAATCATTTGATAGGGGCGAACCTTGTGTTCGCCCCTATCAATGGGCGAACACAAGGTTCGCCCCTACACCATACGTGACATGACGAGAGATGCAGCGTAACCCAAATCCATAAGCGGGCATTGGACTTCCAGGGAACTTAACGTGGTATTTCATTTAAAACCAAAGCACCTTTTTTAACCACGGAATCCACGGAAAGACACGGAAAAGGCAGCCAGATGATTCCTTCCGTGTCTTTCGTGCGGTTCGTGGTAATCAACCCACAGGCAATTGAACCACGAAGAACACGAAGGATGAGAGCAAGCAAAGAAGATGCACTCGTAAAAAGTCTGATTTTTTGACCATGAAGCGCATGAAGATCATGAATAAATAAAAAATTAACAATAATTTCAACTTCATGCTCTTCATGTTCTTCATGGTTGGAATAAAAATATCTCTTTATGGTACTTTTTGCGAAGCCGTCAAATTTTCAAAACAATTGATTGCCATGTGCACAAGAGCATCAATAGGACGACACATGGTGGTTGAACGCACCCTTCGTGTTCTTCGTGCTCTTCGTGGTTAAATTGATTGGGTTATTACCACGAAAAGAAAAGACTGGCAGAACCCTTAATTCAAAACTCTATGCCCCCGTCGTCTTCAAGGACAAAGGGCTTTTTGTAAGGATTTTCCGGCAGCCCGGATAATATGCCGGATGTGACAAGATCATCCAGCGACTGGGGGTGATGGTTGAATTTCGCTTTGTATTGCGCAATACCTTTCTCTAATAGTTTCACCCCTTCCAATGCTCTTATGCGTTTATCGAATTGCTCTTTTACCTTGTCATCCTTTGTTTGAAGTCGCATGCTTTTGAGAAATGCAATGGCTGCTTCTGTCTGACCGCCTCTTTGTGAAAGCCTTGCGGCCAGGTTGGCAAGAAAGGGGCTTGCCCCGGGCTTTTTTGATGCTTCCATGAGATACGTTGCGGCCTTGAGATTATCCCTCAGAAAATAATGGTAATCAAAACCGATAAAAAATGCAGGCAGCCAGTCCCAGGTGCGATGGTTCTTTGATATCTTTAAAAGTTCAATATCTTCCTCGTAATTTTTCCCATGCCAGACCAGATAGGCCTGAATATAATAACATGTCTGTAGAAAATATGGGTCCAATGCCAGGGATTGTTGAAACAAGGTATGGATGGTATTGATATCCCTTTCAGTGGTTTCATGGCGGCCGCCTAAAAAGGCGACACCTTTTAAAAGAAGGTAATCGGCCATAAGCCCCTTGAATTCACCAGCGGCGACCTTTAAAAAGGCAGGGGGCAGCGCAGAGGCTTCAAGCACCTCGTGCGACCGGGAATTGTCAACATGCCTGTTCATCCTTTGAAGGCTGTACACGTAGAGGGAAAATACCGAAAAGACGATCACAATGGTAAAAAAAATTTTTGTCCTGTGAAAATTCAGCATAAGTCTTTTTTATGCAATATGGCCGCGGTTAAAAACAAAAGCAGTAAAATGTATGAAGTACCGTAGGCACCGAGCCATAACAAATTGATGAGGTCATAGGAAAGCCCGTAAGACAGATAAACCTTCAGATCAAAAACGCTAAGATTGGGAAAGACCCATGATAAAAACTTCAAACCGTTTATAAAGAATACATCCGCCTGGACAAACTCCCCCTGCACGAGCACCTTTATAACCGTATCAAGTGTATTGCCGATGATGTAGACAACAAATGTCAGAAGCATGGCCAGATATCCGCTGCTGGTGATCACTGTAAAAAGAAACCCAACGGCAAGTATGATTAACAACGCCAGCAGATGGCTCAACACGGTTGCAAACAGCATGACCCAGGAAAAGTTGCGAAGGGCCTGAAGACCGCCGGCCGAAGCCGTGCCCAGGCATAACGAAAAAGCGGAAAAAAGCCCCAGTACGGCCACGGCAACAAGGATAAAAAGAGAAAGACCGATAAATTTCCCCGCCACATATTGCCACCTTGCAACCGGGTGGCAGAGCACCATGCGGATGTTGTTCTGGTGAACATCCCGGCTCAGCATGCCGATGCCCATAAAAAAAACAATGGAAAGCCCGGCAAGGGACAGCACCGCAAAACCGACATCAATGGCGACTTTTCCAATTTCAAGAGAAAACAGCTGGGTGATAAAAAGATTTGAAACAAAAAGGATCAGGGAAAGCAATACAATGCCATAAAGCACCTTGCTGTAAATGCCCTGTTTAAAGGTAATTTTGGATAACTGCCAGATGATATTCATGGTTGCTCTTTAACACGGGACGTATTGATAAGAGAGACAAACGCGGCTTCCAGGTTCTCGTTGTCAGGGGTGGCTGTAAATTGGGATATGGTGCCGTTGAAAAGGATCTCGCCCTGATGGATGACGGCAATATGGTCACACAGTTTTTCAACATCGTTGAGAATATGGGTGGAGAAAAAAATTGTTTTCCCCCTGGATTTCAGGTCCAGAATAATATTGGCAATCAGGTTTCTCCCCATGGGGTCAAGCCCGGACATGGGCTCATCCAGTATCAGCACCGGCGGATCAGCGATCATTGCCATGGCAAACCCCAGCCGCTGCTTCATCCCCTTGGAGTATGTTCGAACAGGCCTGTTTTTAAAGGATAAAAGGTTCAGCCGGTCAAGCAGACGGTCAGTCCGGTCTTTGACAGCACGTTTGGCAATCCCTGAGGCAGCGCCGACAAATTCAAGGAGCTCAGCCGCGGAGAGCTGCTCATAAAGGGTAGGATGCTCCGGAAGATACCCCACAAATTCCCTTGCCCGGGGCAGAAAGGCCGGAATATCATTTATGAAAACGTTTCCCTCATCCGGAATGGCAAACCCCATGGCGATATTGATGGCGGTGCTTTTACCGGCGCCGTTGGGCCCCAGAAAACCGAACACCTCTCCCTCCTGAATATCAAGGGATATGCGGTTAAGCACCCGGTACTTTTTTATCAGGCCGCAGGGAAACGCTTTGCTCAGTGTTTTAAAGGAAATGGGATTTGTCATCTTAACAATAAAATAAGGGCGTTTTTAAGGAAACCATTCTCCTTAAAAACGCCCTTTTTGTCAACGTTAAAGTATAAATCTTATTGCAGCACAGTCCAGTTAATTGTTGGCGCCCCGCCGCCGCTAACACCATCGAACTCAAGGGGGGTTGCAGATGCACTAGAAGCTACCGCAGGAATAGCGGCATCAATTGCAGCACTACCATTCCATGTATCGTTTTGCACATAATACATGATGTCAGCCATTTCAGAATCTGAGGCAAACGCCCTGTTGCCATCTTGATGTTCCGAAACAACTTGATATGCTGCATTGGTAGGGCCTTCAGTACTTGCCACGAGATCTATACCACTTGGTACTGTAATGCCCACGCCACTGATAGCACTGTTAGCCGGACTGGTGCCGGTCACCATCGCACCAGCAGAATTCGCCGTGGCTGCATTAATTGCGCCACCCGAACCAGCTAACTCATTGCCGGCACCGGAACCACCGACTGCACCCTGTAAAGTATTACCATTAACGGTGATACCGTAACAACCAAGATCGGAGTTCAGCGCGGCCAGGGCTGACTGGGTGTTTTTGTTGGCCGTTTCCGCCGACGTGTTGTTGGCCCTTGTGCGATAGGACATGAACTGGGGTACGGCAATGGCCGCCAGAATACCGATGATGGCGATAACGATCATCAGCTCGATGAGCGTGAAACCTTTTGAATCGTTGACACTGACTGCTGTTCTGAGTTTTGTTAACATAATTGTTCCTCCTTGGCTGATTGAAATAATTGAAGCGTTAAATGAAAAATGTATTTGGCCTGCTTTGCTGTTTTCGTTGAAGTGACTGCCCTCCTTTCATTACATTTTGTTTATGATTGCATACCCGGATCCAAAGATTGTGTTTTGCATGTGCCTGTGCCTGCATTGATTGCAAAATAAATGCCACAACATCGAAACACTGTCAGATCCCAATATAACATATTGTATTCAAACTATTTTTCATCTAAAATAAAAACTTTGCGTATCATAGTCTCTGACATAGGATCTGTTTGGAGGATGCGGGGTAACAAATTTTGGCATTCATCAGGCCCTGAAATGCCATTTTTTGTCATTCATACTTTTCTTTGCTCGCCCAAAGAAGACGGTCTCGTAAAAAGCTTCCAGCGCCACGCGCGGCGTTTTCGTAGAAAGTAACGTGCGCTTGGATCGACTTTTTTACCGTGATTACTTTAAACAACCAATTTGTCATTCATACTTTTCTTTGCTCGCCCAAAGAAAAGTATGCAAAAGAAAGGGCGCCCCGCAGCTTGGCCTTCGGCTTCCCTCGCAGGGACGCTTTTTTCGGCGCGGGCAGAAACTCGCCTGTCATTTTGTGCAGATGCATTAAACCTCGTCTGCTCAAACAGTCTGCCCGCGTCTTCCGAAAAAACCGCCCCTGCTCGGCTGCGCTGCAAGGG